>JBMCIH010000249.1:0-4626 GCA_048617055.1 Marinobacter sp.
ACCGATCCGAAGGGCAGCCTGGTCCGGGTTTTGGACCGGGAAAGCGATGGCCTCCCCGGCGTTCGACGGGGAGGCCATGACGCTTGCGTTTCTCAGAACCTGCCCGAAAGCTTTGCAACCATGCCCCGGCCGGGTTCCAGAATATCGCCGTCGGTGAGGTGCTCCCGGTAGCGTTTGTCGAACAGGTTATTGCCCTCGACAGACAGCTCCAGGCTGCTCAGGTTAGCCACGGCTCCGAAATCCCAGCCCAGTTCAATGTCTGCCGTTGCGTAACCCGGTGTTGCGTTCTCGGTGTTGTTGGAGAAGCTGTCGGCAGTGCGGTCCTGCTCGGCCACCGCACGCACCTGGGCGTGCCAGTTGAAGCCCGGACGGCCCTGCTGGCCAAGGCCCAGGGTCAGTTCCGGTGCCGGCATCTGGTACAGGGGTTCATCATCCTGCCTGTTCTCACCCCGCAGCCAGGTCAGGCTGCCGTCCAGGTCGATGGCCGGAGCACTGGCATTGATCGCTTCCAGGGGCATCACGAAGCCGGTTTCAGCACCATAGATGATCACTTCGTCCAGGTTTTCCGTCTGTTTGATGGGCAGGTTGTTCTGAGGATGGTTCTGGCCGGTGATACGCCCGGCAATGTAATCGTCAATCCGGGTATAGAACGCCGCCACCTGATACTGGCCCATGCGGCCACGCCCTTTCAGGCCGACTTCCACGCTGGTGGATTTTTCCGGGTCCAGTTGGGGGTTACCCCGGTGGAAGTAACCATCACCCCGTACAGCATCCTCGAAACGCTCTCGCATGTCGGGGGCCCGGTAGGCGGTGCCTATGTTCATGTAGGGGTTGACCCTATCGCTCAGGTTATAGATAGCGCCCAGGGACCAGGACAGCGTGTCCGACGTGTTTTCCAGTCCTTCGGTCCGCGCTCCCGGGCCGTTGCCGACGACAGCGGCATCGCCGGTCACCTTGTCGTAGCGGGCACCAAGCTGGAAGTGCCAGTTACCTGCGCTGATGTCATCCTGTACAAACAGCCCGCGACTCTCGATTTCGCCCTCCCGGAACGGGGAGTTGGCCACAACCGTGTCCGACGTGGGCGGATTGTAGGTGAAGCGCTCCGGGTCGCCGGTCATTTTCCAGCCTTCGGCACCGACCGTTACAAGGTGATGGTCACCCAGCGGCAGCCGGTACTGGGCTTTCAGGCCGTCGGTACGGAAACTGACGTCGTTCCACACCTGATCGCGTTCCCTTAAATCCCACCAGGCGCGGATCTGACGGTCCACTTCCTGGCGATAGACGGCTGCCTCCAGGGTACCGGTGCCAACGGAGGCTTCGTAGCCCAGTTCCGCCAGCGTACGCTTCTGCTCGGGGGAGTGGACCGTCAGCGTGCCGTTGCCTCCGGGGCCGCCCTTGGCGGAGCCCGGATACCAGACATCCCGGTCTTCGTGATTCTGCAGGTTCAGGGTCAGTTTCTGGCCGTCGGTCACCCGGAACGCGTACTTGGCCAGGAAGGAGTTGGAGCGGAACCCACTGTTCTCCACATCGCCATCGGGGGTTTCGTAATCATCCACATCTTTCGCGGCGGCACCCAGCACCAGGCCATGATTCCTGCTGGACATTTCCAGCAGGGCACCTCCGGCCAGGCTGCTGTCCACCGTTCCGGTACTGCCGGTGAAGCGGCCACGGGTTCCGGGTTGCTCCGAAAACCCCGCCTCGGGTGTGCGCAGGTTGACAGCGCCACCCATGGCGCCGGTGCCATGCAGCACTGAAGCCGGGCCTTTCACAACTTCTACGGTATCCAGCAGGCTCATGGACGCCAGCGACGCAATGGCTCCCTGCGGCTGGGCAGAGTTCAGGCGAACCCCGTCCACCAGCATGACCACGCTTTCCTTTTTCAGGCCACGGATGACCGGGTTACCGCCCCAGGCGCCGCCATCCCCCTGTACGGCAAGTCCTGGTTCGCCCCGGAAAAGCTCCCCGGCGGTTGACGACGCGGCGGCATCTTCGGGGGCCAGTTGTTCGGTCGCACTGGCCGTTTCCAGGGTATCGGATTCATAACCCTTGGCGGTGACGACCAGTTCGTCCAGTTCGGTGCTGGCTGAGGCTGCTGCCTGGGCAGACGGCAGTATCGAAAGGGCGAAAACAGCCAGGGCAAGGGGATGGCGGGGCAGGCTCATGGTGGTCTCCAACGACTGCAGGTTGTTGAGAATGAATTGCGAATATAATACAAATGAAACTGATTCGTAATTGATTATGGTCAATCGGGCGACGGTTAATTGCCGTTACACTCCGGGTTGGTCTTAAAGGTATGCAGGTATGAGTAGCTGGATTCGGACAGGCCTCGGCTGGGGCGGCAGTCTCACGGGTGTGTTACTGTTCGTGGCATTGTGGGAATGGGGCAGCCTCGCCTGGGGCAGCTTTTTGCTACCCGGTCCCCGGGACACATTGGCGTCCCTGGTGTCGTTTGCGGATAACGGCGAACTCTGGGGGGCAGTGTGGGCCACGACCTGGCGGGCCATGACCGGCTTTGCCATCGCCGCGCTGGCCGGAACAGGTCTGGGCCTGATTGCGGGCCTTTCCCATACCGTTGGCCGGGCCCTCGAGCCCGTCTCTACGGTTCTGCTCGGCATTCCGCCCATCGCCTGGATTGTGCTGGCCTTGCTGTGGTTTGGCAGCGGGTCTCTGGCTGCCATCTATACGGTGGTTGCCACCTCCATTCCTGTAGCTTTTGCCGGCGCCCAGATTGGCGCCCGCACCCTGGATCATCGCCTGCAGGAAATGGGTGATGTATACCGGGTGCCCTTTGCCATGCGCCTGTGGGATTTTTACTTGCCCCATATCGTGTCCTATGTGTTTCCGGCGCTGATCACTGCTCTGGGGGTGGCCTGGAAAGTCACGGTCATGGCCGAGCTGTTCGCTACCGAAGAGGGTGTGGGCGCCGGTATGGCCACGGCCAGGGTAAGCCTGGATACCGCCGGCGCCATGGCCTGGATCCTGGTGGTAGTGGTGCTTTTGCTGGTGGCCGAGCATGGCCTGCTGCGCCCGTTACAGAAAAAGATGGAGCCCTGGCGGCAGGTCAGGGCGCTAGTCATGCCTGGCTGAGGAACTTCTTATGCTAACGTTTGAAGAGGTATCGCTGGAGCTGGGGCCCAACCGGATTCTGGCGGGCGTCAACCAGCAGGTGGCGCCGGGCGAGTCTGTGTGCCTGGTGGGGCCCTCCGGCTGTGGCAAGACCAGTCTGCTGCGCTTGGCTGCCGGCGTGCTGGAGGCCAGCTCTGGCCGGTTGTCCAACCGGTTCAGCACGACCGCGGCGGTCTTTCAGGAGCCCAGGCTGCTGCCCTGGCGGCGGACGCTGGAAAATATCGCCCTGGGTCTGAAAGCCAGGGGCGTTTGCCGCAGGACCCGGCTGGCCCGGGCCGCGGAACTGGCGGATCAGGTGGGCCTGGCCAATTGTCACGATCATTTTCCCCACGAACTCTCCGGTGGCATGCAGCAACGGGTGGCGCTGGCCCGGGCTCTCGCGGTAGGGGCAGACTTCCTGTTACTGGACGAACCGTTCAGTGCTCTGGATGTGGGGTTACGCAGTGAGGCCCAGGATCTGGTGGAACGGCTGGTGGTGGATCAGGGTATTGCCACCCTGATGGTTACGCACGATCTCACGGAGGCCCTGCGCCTTGCTCACCGGATCGTGGTTATCTCCGGGTCACCCGGCCGGGTGGTGTTCGAACATGGGGTCACCACCCCGTTCTCCAAAAGAACCCATGCCTGGCTCTATGAAGAGGCCGGCCACCTGCTGCGCCAGCCGGTAGTCAGCGAGAGTTTTCTGTTCTATCCGGACTCGGAGGCTGCATGAATCGTCGCGAATTACTCAGACTGGCGGCCTGTTCGGCCATGGTTTCGGCGCTGCCGCTGCAGGGTGTTCTTGCCGGCGCACCGGACAGGCTGGTGGCCACAACACCGCTGGGACTGCCCCAGGTGATCCTGGCCCGGGCACTGGAGGACCCGGAACTTCAGGAGCAGTTCCCCGAGCAGGAGTTGCGGGACTGGAAAGACCCGGACCAGCTCCGGGCGTGGCTTGCCCGGGCCGAGGTGATGGTGGCCGCCACCCCCACCAACGTCGCCGCCAACCTGTATAACCGGGGCGTACCAGTGGTCCTGTTGAACGTTAATGTATGGGGCACGCTGGGCATGCTGGGGCTGGAGAGCAAAGGCCCGCTGAAGAAGGTGGAAGACCTGGCCGGCCGGCATGTGGGTGTGCCCTGGCGTGGCGATATGCCGGACCTGGTGTTCCGGTACCTGCTGGACAAGGCCGGCCTGGAAGTGGGACGGGACGTGAAGGTGAGCTACCAGTCGAGCCCCTTCGAGACGGTGCAGATGTATGTGGCCCGGCGCCTGGATGCTGCGGTGTTGCCGGAACCCATGCGCACGAATACCCGCTTGCAGAGCATGCAGTTCGGCCAGTCTCCCGCTGAGCTGGACCTGCAGCAGGAGTGGGCCCGTCTGACCGGTGACGAAGCCCGGTTACCTCAGGCGGGCGTATTGTGCCGGCGGGAGCTGCTCGAGCAGGCGCCGGAGCAGGTTGATGTGCTGCAGGCGGCCATTGGGCGGGCCGTGGACTGGGTGGTCAGCGAGCCGGAAGCT
>JBMCIH010000250.1:0-4602 GCA_048617055.1 Marinobacter sp.
ACAATCGAAAACGCGCGTCACCTATCTTAATAGTCTCGAATCCAACTCTGGATCGAGATTTGCATTCAACCAAGTCAAACGAACCGACCGGTTATCTCTGTCTATGCTAGAAGCTTGAAAACGATATTGGTTGCAGGCGAAGCTAAGGTACACGAACTACTCTTCTACCATCTCCACATCTGACGCTGTTACACGCATTACTTCCTCAAGTGTAGTAATGCCGGAAGCAGCTTTGCGCAATCCGTCTTCGCGAAGAGTACGCATACCGAGAGAACGTGCGCGTTCACGTATCATGCTCGCGTCGACCTTTTGATAAATCAAATCCTGAATGGATTCGTCCAGCATAAAAATTTCATAAATGCCGATGCGCCCTTTGTATCCTTTACTGCATTCGCTGCAGCCCTTGCCCTTTTTGAGGCTGGTATTTGCAAAATAATTTTCGGGCAGACCGAGTGCTTCCAATTCGTCATCGGCCGGTTCAACCGGTGCTGCACAGTTTTTACAGTTCCGCCGAAGCAGGCGCTGAGCCATGATCGCCCTCACAGCAGACGCAACCAAAAAAGGTTTTACTCCCATATCAATAAGTCGCGTAACAGCACTGGGTGCGTCATTTGTGTGGAGGGTACTAAAGACCAAGTGTCCTGTCAGCGCCGCATTGATGGCTATTTCACCAGTCTCCTGGTCACGGATTTCACCCACCAGGATCACGTCCGGGTCTTCGCGGACAAAGGAACGCATGGCATCGGCGAAGCTGAAACCGATTTCCGGGCGCACCCGGGTCTGCTGGATATTGTCGATGGAGTATTCGATGGGGTCTTCCACGGTAATGACCTTGCGGCGGCCATCATCCGCCAGCTCCTGCAGGCCCGCATAGAGCGTGGTGGATTTGCCGGACCCGGTGGGCCCTACCACCAGCACCAGCCCTGCCGGATTGTCCAGCAGCCGCTGATATTTGCGGGCCAGTTTGGGTGACATACCCAACTCCTGCATGGTCATGGCACGGCCGGTCTGGCGCAGCAACCGTATAATTACATGCTCGCCATGGAGTGAGGGCTGGGTCTGCACCCGCAGATCAAAGCTGGCGTCACCGAACTTCAACCGGGACCGCCCACCCTGAGGCAGTCGCCGCTCGGCAATATTGAGCTCCGCCCGCAGCTTGATCACATTGACCACCCCCGGTACCTGGGCGGGGGTCAGGCGGTAATGCTCCAGGTCGTGAAGCTCCCCGTCGACCCGCAATCTCAGCCGCACCCGGTTCCCGTAGCGTTCGATATGGATATCACTGGCCTGCTGGCTGACCGCTTCCAGTAATATGCCTTCATACAGTGACACCAGATAGGGAGTAACGGCCCCCTCCCGGCCGGCATCCAGGGCCTCATCGGCGGTGCGGTCGGCCTGGGCCCGGGCTGCGGGGGAGAGTTCATTGCCCCGCTCGGAAATCGACAGGTGTGACCACAGCCGACGGAAATCCGTGGGGGTCACCAGCAGCAGGCTCGGTTCCGATTCCGCCAGATGGGCAATAGCGTCCAGGTGGGCGTCAGGGTTGTCGCTGACCACAAACAGTCGCTTCTCCCGCTGATACACCGGAAGCAGCCGCTGGCGTTCCAGAAACGAGCGGGAAAACCGGGCAAACAGCGAGGGATCCACGTCCGGCAGCAGCGCATCCAGATCCTTCAGGACCAGATCGCGACGCGCCCCCGCAAGCCTGCGGTACACCTCGCGCTCACTGACCGAAGGATTCTTCAGAGCCTGTGCCAGCGGCGTGATGCCGGGTGTCAGCTGTACACCCGCTTTACCCTCCTGCAGAAAACCCAGATCAATCAGTGCTTCTTCGGTATTGCGCCGGAAATCCACACGGCAAAGGGCACCCTGCCGCTGCAGGATGCCGGAGCGCATCTGATAGTGCGCCAGTACCGGCGGACTTTCAGGAACTGTTTCCAGACAAAACAGCGACGCACCCTCCCTGAGCAGAGGCACCAGCGCGTCTGTCGATCTCAGAAAAGTCGTCACCAGGATGGCATCAAACTCCTCGGGGAGGTTGAGTTCCTCCTCGGCATCAGCAACTCTGAATGAAAGGTTGCCCGGAACCTGACCGTGGGCATTACGGGCTGCCAGCTCCACCATGGCGGGGTTGTGGTCAATGGCAACCACCTCGTCAAACAGATGCGCAAGAACCGCTGCCACATAACCGGACCCCGCGCCCACATGAAGCACCCGGTCGCGTCGTGCCAGAGTTGGCAGCGCCTCCAGAACATGCCGGAGCGTGGCCCGACTGGGAATACTGTGGCCGGACAGCTGCGGCTCCAGATCCCGGGAAGCCACAAAGGCCTGACGGGAAACGGCGCTCAGCGCCCGGGCAACACGGGTCATCATGGCGGTCACAATACCCTCCGGACAACAGTGCCGGACCGGGGCCGGCAACAGAACGGGACCACAGGCATGGCAGCCTGATTAACGAACGCCGGCTATTTCCGTTATCCTTGAGTAACAGCCGGAAGGCGGAACTACCGGATCGGGCAGCACCAGACCTTGCTGGGGAACAGGTTATCATGAGCCACCCGATTCCCGATAAGCACTTTTACCAGAGCGGACCAGCCCCATTGTGGATGATGTAGCAACCTCCTTTATCACCAATAACGAAATCGCCATACAACTTGCAGTCGCCCTGTTGCTCGGTGCGCTGATCGGCCTTGAGCGTGGCTGGGAGGCCCGGGCCAAGAAGCCCGGAGAACGCATTGCCGGCATCCGTACCCATGCCCTCACCGGCCTGCTGGGCGCCATCGCCGCGCTGCTTAGCGAGACACTCACCGCCTGGGCCTTTCCGGTGATGCTGCTGGGCGTGATTGGCGTCACGCTGGTGGCATACCGGACCCGCACCCCGGAAACCAGGGACTACAGCATCACCGGCATTATCGGGCTGCTGCTGACCTTCTGTTTCGGGGCGATGGTGATCGCTGTCGATAAGACCCTGGCGGCCGCGGCGGCGGTGGTCACCGCACTGATTCTCGACAACAAGGACGAGATACACGGCGCCCTCAACAAACTGCAGGCCAACGAACTGGATGCGGCCCTGAAGCTGCTGCTGATTACCGTGGTTATGCTGCCCCTGCTCCCCAATCAGGGCATGGGGCCGGGGGGCGTGCTCAACCCCTACGAGATCTGGTGGATGGTGGTGCTGATCGCCTCGGTCTCGTTCGTAGGCTATTTTGCCATCCGGGTAGGCGGTGCCGAGAAAGGCATCCTCTTCACCAGCCTGTTCGCCGGCCTGAGCTCCTCCACCGCCCTGACGCTGCATTTCGCCCGTCAGTCGCATCAGAATCACAGCCTTGCCCCCATATACGCGGCGGGTATTCTGATTGCCTGTGGCACGATGTTTCCCCGCATCCTGGTCTACGGGGCCATTATCAACCGCGACCTGTTACCGGCTCTCACCGGGCCAGTGGTCACCATGGCGGTGGTGCTTTATCTGGCGGCAGGGCTGATCTGGATCCGGCACCGGTCCAATATCCGCGTGGACCAGCCCCAGCTTCACCAGAACCCGCTGGACCTCAAGTCCGCCCTGGTGTTCGGGCTGTTGCTTACGGTCATCCTGCTACTGGGGGAATGGCTCCGGGAGTGGCTGGGGGACCTGGGCATCTATGTGCTGGCGGCCACCTCCGGCATCACTGATGTGGATGCCATTACCCTGTCGCTGGCCCGCATGTCCCGGGACAGCATCGTTGCAGGCACGGCGGTACTGGGCATAGTGATTGCCGCGTCCGTGAACAACCTGGTCAAGTCCATCATGGCCGCCACCATCGGCGTCCGCCGGCTGGGACTGCTGGTGGGTGGCCCCATGGCCCTCTCGCTGGCAGCAGGGCTTCTGGTGGCCTGGGTGATTCGCTGAAGAAGCAGGTGACAAACACCGCTCATTTTCTATACTGTTTTAGTGTTAAGGATAATTAAACCAAGAATAAGAACGTTGGAGCCATCGCCATGCCAGAATCGCGCTCGTGTACCGTGGGCCGTTGACATGGACTACTACGACCTGATCATCGCAGGCGCCGGGCCTGCCGGCTCAACCCTGGCCTGGGCCCTGCAGAATACCGGCAAGCGTATCCTGCTGGTGGACAAGGCCCGCTTCCCCCGGGACAAAAGCTGTGCCGGCTGGGTGACCCCGGCGGTGTTCGATGCGCTGCAGATCGACCCGGAAGACTATGGCCGGGATCATGTGCTTGAACCCGTACGCGGCTTCCGCATCGGCATGATCGGCAACCGGGCGGTGGAGAATGACCATGGCGAAACCCTCAGCTATGGCATCCGCCGGGCCGAGTTCGACCATTACCTGCTGCTTCGCGCACGAACCGACCAGGCTCTGGATACGCCCATCGAATCCATCCATTATGCCAATGGCAACTGGGTCATCAACGACCGCTGGGAAACACCCCTGCTGGTGGGTGCCGGGGGCCATCTGTGCCCGGTGGCCCGGTATCTGGGCGCCGGGCCGGGTTCCCATGAGAGCGTGGTGACGGCCCGCGAAATCGAATTTGAGATGACCCCGGAGCAGGCCCACGCCTGCCGTGTCCCGGGTGAACGTCCGGAACTGTGGTTCTGCCGTGACCT
>JBMCIH010000251.1:0-4593 GCA_048617055.1 Marinobacter sp.
TCCACCGGAGCAGGCCGCCGCCGAACCGGAAACCGTCCAGGAGCCGGGACCGGATAGCACGGAGGATGAAGAAAACACCATGGCGTCGATGGGGGAGCTTCCCCAGGAAGAGGACATTCCCGAAGACAGCGGGGAGCAGCCCCCGGACATCGGCGAGACGGGCGAGGACGAGGTCGGGGAACCTCAGCAGGATGAGCCCTCCGGGCCTGAGACCGAACCGGAGCCTGAGACCGAGCCGGAGCCTGAGCCCGTGGCAGAGCCCGAGCCGGAGTCAGAGGAACCCCCGGCACCCGGCGCCCCCGAAGACGACGCTGACCAGGTCCGTCGCGAGGTTGACCCGGGGCTGGACGACTTTGCCGACAGCCTCCTGGATGACGAGGATGGGGAGGAGTTCGGCCTGGAAGACTTCGACCTCTCGGATATTGATGACCTGCCGGATCTTGAGCCCGACGAGGAAGGGGACAGGCGCAAGACGCCGCCGAAGGATGACGACCCGAAGCGTGAGTGAACAGTAAGCCCTGACTGCTTATCAGCGAAGGGTAAAATAACTATACTCGTGCTCTATCCTCTTGTGGCCGGGCCATTGCCTGCATTTACATTCACGGTTTAACAGAAACACAGGATCCAACGTCATGAAATTTACCGGTACCGAAAACTACGTCGCCACGGAAGACCTGCAGATGGCGGTCAATGCCGCCGTTGCCCTTGAGCGCCCCCTGCTGATCAAGGGTGAGCCCGGTACCGGCAAGACCCTGCTGGCGGAGGAAATGGCCTCCGGCCTCGGCCTGCGCCTGATTCCCTGGCACATCAAGTCCACCACCAAGGCCCAGCAGGGGCTGTACGAGTACGATGCGGTCTCCCGCCTGCGGGACTCCCAGCTGGGCGACGAGAAGGTCAAGGACATCCGCAACTACATCGTCAAAGGTAAGCTGTGGGAGGCGTTCGAGGCGGACGAACCGGTGGTGCTGCTGATCGACGAGATCGACAAGGCCGACATCGAGTTCCCCAACGACCTGCTGCTGGAACTGGACCGCATGGAGTTCTACGTTTACGAGACCCAGCAGTTCGTCAGGGCCAGGCATCGCCCCATCGTGGTGATCACCAGTAACAACGAAAAGGAGCTGCCGGACGCCTTCCTGCGCCGCTGCTTCTTCCACTACATTGCCTTCCCGGACCATGACACCATGAAGAGCATAGTCGATGTGCACTTCCCGGGTATTCAGCAGGAGGTGGTCCGGGATGCGCTGGAAGTCTTCTTCGACGTGCGCAAGGTGCCGGGCCTGAAAAAGAAGCCGTCCACGTCGGAGCTGATCGACTGGCTCAAGCTGCTGATGGCCGACGACCTGTCCCGCAAGATGCTGCAGGAAAGCGACTCCAGCAGTGCGCTGCCGCCACTCTACGGCGCCCTGATGAAGAACGAACAGGATGTGCATCTGCTGCAGAAGCTGGCCTTTATGGCCCGTCGCAAGAAGTGAGCTGCCCGGGCGGCACACCTGATTCAATGGCCCCTTCCGGGAGGAAGCCATGCTGATAGATTTTTTTATGGAAGTTCGCGCGGCCCGGGTGCCCGCTAGCCTGCGGGAGTTCCTGGACCTGCTGGAGGCCCTCCAGAAGCGACTGGCCTTCGGCGACATGGAGGAGTTCTACTACCTGGCACGCCTGTGCCTGGTCAAGGACGAACGCCACTTCGACAAGTTCGACCGGGCCTTTGACGCCTACTTCAAGGGCATCGAAAACCTGGACGAACTGATGGAGGCGCTGATTCCCGACGACTGGCTGCGGGCAGAGTTCGAGAAGCAGCTGTCGGAGGAGGAAAAGGCGAAAATCGACTCCCTTGGCGGTCTCGAGGAGCTGATCGAAACCTTCAAGAAGCGCATGGAAGAGCAGAAGGAGCGCCACCAGGGAGGCAACAAGTGGATCGGCACCGGCGGCACCTCGCCCTTCGGCGCCAATGGCTACAACCCCGAGGGTTTCCGTATCGGCCAGAAGGAGGGCCGTCATGGCCGCGCCGTCAAGGTCTGGGAAAAACGGGAATTCCGCGACCTGGACGACAGCATCACCCTGGGTATCCGCAACATCAAGGTGGCCCTGCGCCGTCTGCGCAAGTTCGCCCGCCAGGGCGCCGCGGACCAGCTGGACCTGGACGACACCATCCGCTCCACCGCCCGTAACGCCGGCTACCTCGACCTGAAGATGGTGCCGGAGCGCCATAATGCGGTGAAGGTGCTGCTGTTCTTCGATGTGGGTGGTTCCATGGACCCCCACGTGCGGGTGTGCGAGGAGCTCTTCTCCGCGGCGCGGATGGAGTTCAAGCACATGGAGTACTACTACTTCCACAACTTCATCTACGAGGCGGTTTGGACCAAAAACGTCCGTCGTATCCATGAGACCACGCCGGTGTGGGATATCCTCCACAAGTACAGCCCGGACTACAAGGTGATCTTTATAGGCGACGCCACCATGGCCCCCTACGAGATCACCCATCCCGGCGGCTCCATCGAGCACTGGAACGAGGAAGCCGGCGCCACCTGGTTCCAGCGGGTCACTGACCACTTCCGCAAGGTAGTGTGGCTCAACCCGCTGCCGGAAAGCTACTGGGGCCGGGGTGGGTCACTGGGCATCACCCGGCAGCTGGTGGGGGATCACATGTATCCTCTGACCATTGAGGGGCTGGAATCCGCCATGCGGTACCTGAGCAAGTAAGCGGTGTCTTGAGGACGGCCACAAACCTGCCCTCCCGTTATGTAACAACAGCCCGGGCGTTTTCCCGGGCTGTTCTGTACGAGGTCGCCCTTTCTGGTTCCGGGGGATGACTCTGACAAGGTCAGAAAACTGTCTGCCGCCCTGTTGTGGGCTGTGACGGATAACTGTCGTAAAAAAGCCGATACACGGTTGAGGGTGTATCGGCCAAGCTCGGCATTTGACGCCTGGCGCCTCCAGTAAGCGCCCGGGTCGCCCTGTCTTCATGCAGGAACATTGCCAGAGGCCTAAAAACGCCGCTTTCTCAGGCGGATAATCACTGGCTGCCCGGATCACCGCCTGGCTGTTTCACTGTCTGCGTAAAAAAATCCGACGGATTTTCTTGAAGCCCATCACCCTGAGCCTCTGCACTTTGCGGCGGCCGTTACAGGATCTACCTCAAAGTTAGCAAAACTGGTATTCTCGCCTTTCTTTCAAGGCTGATACTTTGGTCTGGTTGTTTTTTCACCGGAGTTCGTTCCGGAGAAAGGGCCGGCTGGATGGTATCCCGACAAGCTGTAGCAGTCCGTGGCTGATCGCGGCAGGGACTCCGGGTCGCGGGGCTGCAGGACTATAATCATAAAGTAACTACAGGAGATGGTGCGATGGACTTCGAACAGTTCTATCAGGACAAGTATCCACCCGGTGTGCCCCGCGAAGTTGACCTCAACAAGTACCAGAGCATGGTGGATGTCTTCGCCCAGTCGGTGGGGAAATTTGCCGACCGCCCGGCCTTTACTGCCGTGGGGGTGACATTGACCTACCGTGACCTGGACGCCCAGAGCCGGAACTTTGCCGCCTGGCTGCAGAACAAGACCAACCTCAAACCGGGCGATCGAATCGCGATACAGATGCCCAACGTCACCCAGTACCCGGTGGTTGTCTACGGCGCCATGCGTGCCGGGCTTGTCGTGGTTAACACGAACCCGCTGTACACCACCCGCGAAATGGAGCACCAGTTCAACGATTCCGGCGCCAAGGCACTGGTGGTGCTGGCCAACATGGCGGCCAACGCCGAGAAAGTCCTTCCCCATACCGGCATAGAGCATGTCATTGTCACCGAACTGGCGGACATGCATTCACCGCTCAAGCGCACACTGATGAACGCGGCCGTCAAGCACCTCAAGAAAATGGTGCCGCCCTACAGCCTGCCCCAGGCCCACAAGCTGCCAGCGGTCCTGTCCGCCGGTGCCAAGGAGAAACTGGACGAGGCCAGGCCCACCCAGGATGATCTTGCCGTGCTGCAGTACACCGGCGGCACCACCGGCGTGGCCAAGGGCGCCATGCTGACCCACGGCAATCTGGTGGCCAACCTGCTGCAGACCCGTCCGCTGCTGGAGGACAAGGTCGAGGAAGGCAAGGAGGTGATCATTGCGCCTCTGCCCCTGTATCACATCTATTCCTTCACCCTGAACTGCGGCATCATGCTGGAAGCCGGCGGTCACAACGTGCTGATCCCCAATCCGCGGGATATCCCGGCGTTCGTGAAGGAACTGAAGAACCACAAGTTCACCTCCTTCCTGGGCCTGAACACCCTGTTTAACGGCCTGATGGCCAACGAGGACTTCCGCAATCTCGACTTCAGCCACATGAAGATGACCTCCTCCGGTGGTATGGCCCTCACCAGCGCCACCGCCAAGCGCTGGCAGGAGGTCACCGGTGTCGAGATCAGCGAAGGCTATGGCATGACCGAAACTTCTCCGGTGGTGACCTTCAACCCGCCCAGCGCTATCCAACTGGGTACCATTGGCCTGCCCATCTGCAACACCGTGTGCAAGACCATTGATGAAGAGGGTAACGACCTGCCCCTGGGGGAACCCGGCGAGCTCTGCGTGAAAGGGCCCCAGGTCATGC
>JBMCIH010000252.1:0-4580 GCA_048617055.1 Marinobacter sp.
ACTGGGGCTGGAAGTCGTCCAGTGTTTCCCGGGCGGAAAGATGTTTGCCCTGCAATACGTAACCGCGGGCCAGTGGCAGGGCGATGCGTTCGGCGTGGTCTTCCTGCCAGGGCTCCAGCAGTTCGGTGGCCTCTCCACCGGCGCCGATGGTGTTATAGATGCCGGCGAGTACCAGTACGTGGTCCACGTTGCCCGGGTCTTTCTGGACGGCGTTGCGGACCTCCAGCATCGCCGACCGGTACTGGCCCTGGTCGGCGTAGGTTTCAGCCCGGGTGATATGGCCTTTGGCTTCGGAGTTTTCTTCATCGGAGCCGCTGCAGCCGGCAACGAACAGGAGGGCAGAGGCGGCAACAGACGCGGCCAGGAGCCTGAATGCGGTAGTCATGGTTTTCGATCCTTCGAGGGAGGCTTATTTGGTTTTTAACCGTATCCTAGCGTTATTGTAACCTGAGGAACAGCCGGATTTTGGGGTATGGGCTCTGTTAGCGACGTGCCCTAACTATACGTACATGTTTAGGGGGGCGGGGCACCGCCCGGGTGAGGGGAGGTCAGGCGGCGGCTCTTCCTTTTATTCCAATTTATTCCAATAGTCCCGGTGCTTACCGGGCCAGATTGCTCAGCCTGGCGTTGGGCTGCTTCGCACGGCGCAGGAGGATGGCAATCTTGCCGATGGTCTGCACCAGTTCCGCTCCCGACTGGCGGCACAGTTCGCCAATGACTTCGGCGCGGGCATCCCGGTCGTTGCTGGCGACCTTCACCTTGATCAGCTCGTGGTCCTCCAGTGCCCGGTCCAGTTCCTGTATCAGGCCCCCGGAGAGCCCCTTGTCCCCGATGATCACGATGGGCTTGAGGTTGTGGGCAATGGCGCGGTATTCGCGGCGCTGGGCAGCGGAAAGGCTCATGATAAAGTCTCTTGATCGGATCCATTAAAAGAAAATAAGAAGCGCGGGCTGCAGCTCGGGAGAATTCGCGCTGCCGAACCCGTATAATCCCGCCATGATATCAGAGAAGCCCCCCGTATGGATGGGCGAACATACCTACACCTGTACCTCCGGGAGTCACGTTGGCACGCTCGAAATCCAGTGATCGCTGGTTGAAGGAACATTTTGACGACGTATGGGTCAAGAAATCCAGGCAGGACGGGTACCGTTCGCGGGCCAGTTACAAGCTGATCGAGCTTGACCGCAAGGATCATCTGTTCCGGCCGGGGCAAACGGTCGTCGATCTGGGGGCTGCGCCGGGGGGCTGGACCCAGGTGGCGGTGGAGAAGGTGGGCGACCAGGGCCTGGTGGTTGCCAGCGACATTCTGCCCATGGACCCGGTGGCCGGCGTTGACTTCGTGCAGGGGGACTTCACCGATCAGGCCGTGTTCGACGAGCTGATGGCGGTACTGGATGGCCGGCCGGTTGACGTTGTGATTTCCGATATGGCCCCAAACATGAGTGGTAATCCCGCCGCGGATATTCCCCGGGCCATGGCCCTGGTGGAGCTGGCCCTGGACATGGCCCGGCAGGTCTTGCGCCCGGGTGGAGCGTTTGTCGCCAAGGTGTTTCAGGGCGAAGGGTTTGACGCGTTGCTGGCGGATATGAGGCAGTCGTTCTCGTCCGTGGTCAGCCGCAAGCCGGACTCGTCCCGCGCCCGCTCACGGGAGGTGTACCAGGTATGCAGGGGTTTTCGCGGATGACCTGTTTCTGGTGGTAAGGCGTACAATTGGTGTAAGGTAACGAATAACAGGCCGCTGTGGGCAGGACCCCGGTTGCCCGGCAATTCACAGGTGACGATCCTTGAACGATATGGCAAAAAATCTGGTTTTGTGGCTGATTATTGCAGCCGTACTGCTGATGGTGTTTCAGAATTTCTCTCCGACCACCACCGGCCAGCAGGTGAACTACACCGAATTCGTGCAGATGGTGGAGCAGGGTCAGGTGCGCCAGGTCACCATTGACGGGCAGACCGTGCAGGGTCAGCGCGATGACGGGTCCGGTTTTGAAACGGTAATTCCGCCGATTCCGGACAATCGTCTGATGGACGACCTGTTCCAGAATAATGTCGAGGTCGTCGGCAAGAAGCCGGAGCGCCAGAGCCTGTGGACACAGTTGCTGGTGGCAGCCTTCCCCATTCTGATCATCATTGCGCTGTTCGTGTTCTTCATGCGCCAGATGCAGGGCGGCGGTGGCGGCAAGGGCCCCATGTCCTTCGGCAAGTCCAAGGCCCGCCTGATGAGCGAAGACCAGATCAAGACCACCTTTGGCGATGTCGCCGGATGTGATGAGGCCAAGGAAGACGTCAAGGAGCTGGTGGACTTCCTGCGGGATCCCAGCAAGTTCCAGCGTCTCGGTGGCCGCATTCCCAAGGGTGTGCTGATGGTGGGCCCCCCGGGTACCGGTAAGACCCTGCTGGCCAAGGCCATCGCCGGTGAGGCCAAGGTGCCGTTCTTCACCATTTCCGGTTCCGACTTCGTGGAAATGTTCGTGGGTGTCGGTGCCTCCCGGGTGCGGGACATGTTCGAGCAGGCCAAGAAGCAGAGCCCCTGCATTATCTTTATCGACGAGATCGACGCCGTGGGTCGTCACCGTGGCGCCGGCATGGGCGGTGGTCACGACGAGCGGGAGCAGACCCTCAACCAGTTGCTGGTGGAAATGGACGGCTTTGAAGGCAACGAAGGCGTTATCGTCATTGCCGCCACCAACCGTCCTGACGTACTGGACCCGGCACTGCTGCGCCCCGGTCGTTTCGACCGCCAGGTGGTGGTCAGCCTGCCGGATATTATCGGCCGCGAGCAGATTCTCAAGGTGCACCTGAAGAAGGTTCCCCTGGCGGATGGCATCGAACCGGCGGTTATTGCCCGTGGTACGCCGGGCTTCTCCGGCGCCGACCTGGCCAACCTGGTTAACGAGGCGGCCCTGTTTGCGGCCCGCCGCAACCAGCGGCTGGTGACTATGGAAGAGCTGGAGCTGGCCAAGGACAAGATCATGATGGGCGCCGAGCGCAAATCCATGGTCATGAACGAGAAAGAAAAGCTCAACACCGCCTACCATGAGTCCGGCCATGCCATCGTCGGCCGGCTGATGCCCGAGCACGACCCGGTTTACAAGGTGAGTATCATCCCCCGTGGCCGGGCCCTGGGTGTGACCATGTTCCTGCCGGAAGAGGACAAGTACAGTCACTCCAAGCGGTTCCTGATCAGCTCAATCTGCAGCCTGTTCGGCGGCCGTATCGCTGAGGAACTGACCCTGGGTTTCGAGGGCGTGACGACCGGTGCCTCCAATGACATCGAGCGTGCCACCCAACTGGCCCGCAACATGGTCACCAAGTGGGGCTTGTCTGAAAAGCTGGGGCCGCTGCAATACGACACGGAAAGCGAGGAGCCTTTCCTGGGTCGCAGTGCCGGACAGAGCCACACCGTCTATTCGCCGGAAACGGCCCAGCGTATCGACGAGGAAGTGCGCAACATCATCGATACCTGCTACGAGAAGGCCAGGCAGATTCTGATCGAGAACCGTGACAAGCTGGACCTGATGGCGGACGCTTTGATGAAGTACGAAACCATCGACCGGTACCAGATCGACGACATCATGGAAGGCCGCACCCCCCGTCCGCCCAAGGGCTGGGGCGGAGACGGCAGTTCCGGCGGTGGCGTGACCATCGATCAGCCGGAAACCGGCACCCTGTCCGATGACGACGGCCGTGACAGTGGTACGGCCGGGCAGCCGGCCGAGGGTCGCTGACCCCACCTGTGAGCAGGCTGTGAACAGATGCCGCCCCGTCCGGGGCGGCATTTTTGTTTCGGCAGGACAGTCATTTTCGGTATCATGCCTTCCTTTTCCATTTTCCAGGCAGGTTTCCCGATGAAGATGAGGTTCGCAGGGCGTGAACTGGACATGGGCGTGAGCCATGTCATGGGGATCGTCAACGTGACGCCGGACTCCTTCTCCGACGGTGGCCGGTACAATACGGTTGAGCTGGCAGTGCAGCGGGCCCGCCAGATGGTTGAGGACGGGGCCGCTTTTGTGGACGTGGGGGGCGAGTCCACCCGCCCGGGAGCCGCGCCAGTCTCTGAACAGCAGGAGTTGGACCGGGTCTGCCCGGTGGTGGAGGCCATTGCCCGGCAGGTGGACACTGTGATTTCCGTCGACACCAGTACCCCCTCGGTTATGCGGGAGGCGGCCTGGCTGGGCGCGGGGCTGATCAATGATGTCCGGGCACTGGAGCGGGAAGGGGCTGTCGAGGCCGCCGTGGAAACGGGGCTCCCGGTCTGCCTCATGCACATGAAAGGCGCCCCCGGCACCATGCAGGACAACCCCCGGTACCGGCATGTGGTGCGAGACGTGGCCACCTACCTGATGGACCGGGTCAGGGTGTGCGAGGCGGCCGGAATGCCGCCAGAACGCCTCCTGCTGGACCCGGGCTTCGGCTTCGGCAAGACCCTGGACCACAACCTGCAGCTGCTGGCGGCGCTGGAGCAGCTGCGTGTGCTGGGCTACCCCCTGTTAGTGGGCATGTCCCGCAAGACCATGCTCGGGCAGATTACCGGCCGGGAGGTGGACGACCGCCTGCCGGCCAGCCTGGCGGCCGCCACC
>JBMCIH010000253.1:0-4577 GCA_048617055.1 Marinobacter sp.
GCTGTCTTCCTGGCTGGCGCTCCCTTCACCGGCCTCCGGGGGGT
Organism: Marinobacter sp.; assembly: GCA_048617055.1. GTDB lineage: Bacteria > Pseudomonadota > Gammaproteobacteria > Pseudomonadales > Oleiphilaceae > Marinobacter. The sequence goes on from JBMCIH010000253.1 coordinate 45, forward strand.
GCCCGGTGCCTTCGGGCTGTTCGTCGGCGCTACCGGACGCCGCCCCGGCCTGCTGGCCGGCCACCCGGCGGGTGGCGGGTGCTGGCCTGGGTTTGCGGGTGTCCTTGTCCGAGAGGATCATGTCCTCGTATTCCTTTGCCTCGTCCAGGGCTCCGCGCACGCTTTTTTCCACGTCTTCCAGGCCGATGTCGCCGGCCTTTTTCAGTTCCTTGCGCAACTCATCGGCCTTGAGCTGGCGGTCCAGTTCGTTGGTGAACTGCCGGACCATGCGCCGGGCACTGCCTACCCACCGGCCCGCCGTGCGGGCGGCCACAGGCAGCCGCTCCGGCCCCAGGACCAGCAGGGCGATGATGGCGCAGATTACCAGCTCAAGAAAGCCGATATCGAACATACGGCAGCGGCTCAGCTATGGGTTTTTTCGTCGGTTTTCTCGGTGCTGGTGTTGTAGGCCGTGGACTTGTTCTCTTTTTCAAGGGAGTCGGTGCCGGTCTTGTCCTGCTGGCCTTCTTCCTCGTCGTTCATGGACTTCTTGAAGCCACGGATGGCACCACCGAGGTCCGTGCCGATATGACGCAGCTTCTTGGTTCCGAACAACAGAATCACAATGCCCAGAACAATCAGAAGTTGCCAGATACTAATGCCCATCTCTCAGAACCCCTTTAAGTTAACTTGCCAGATGTCATTGTACGCCAACGGCGCAGGTAACCGAACACCCCTGAGGGAGCATTCCCGTAGCCGGGAAAGACACAGCGGTCCCCGGTGACTCCTATTTTTCCCGGCTGGCCTTCTCTTCAAGGCCGGACAGGTCGAACCGTCGGCGCAATTCATCAACAATAGCATCGGGTCCGAGTCCAAACCGTGACAGCATGACCAATGTGTGGAACCAGAGGTCGGCTGTCTCGTAGATCAGCTCATCGGTCTTGCCGGAATGGTCCGCATCTTTCGCCGCTAACAGGGTCTCGGTGCACTCCTCACCCACCTTCTCGAGGATCTTGTTGAGGCCCCTGGCGTGGAGGCTGGCCACATAGGAGCTGTCCGGGTCGGCGGTCTTGCGGGCCTCGAGCACCTGGGCGAGCTGCTGCAGGACATCCTCATTCATGGCGGTGGCCTCCGTTTCCGTAGATGGTTTCTGGGTCCTTGATCACCGGGTCCTTCGCAACCCAGCGGCCATCTTCCAGCACCCGGTAGAAGCAGCTGCGGCGCCCGGTGTGACAGGCGATGCCGCCCCTTTGTTCCACCTTCAGCAGGATCACGTCCTCATCGCAATCAATGCGGATTTCCTTCACCCGCTGCTCGTGGCCGGAGCTCTCGCCCTTGCGCCAGAGTTTTCCTCGGGACCGGGACCAGTAGATGGCCTGCTGCTCCCGTGCGGTGAGTTCCAGCGACTGGCGGTTCATCCACGCCATCATCAGGATGTCCCCGGTTTCGGCGTCCTGGGCAATGGCCGGTACCAGGCCGTCCGCATTCCAGCGAACCTGGTCCAGCCAGTCGGTGGGGCTCACAGTAGTGGTTGAATCTTGCATATTCATGACGTCGTCTGATGGTCGGTGTCAACAATGATGGCGCACTGCGCCCGGTCAGCGGCTGCCCCGTGCCACCAGCCAGGTGGCGCCGGCAAGCATGGCCCAGCCATACCAGGGCATGTCCCGGGCCAGTGGCTCCAGTTGCTCCTGGGTGCCCAGCCAGGCCCCCGCCACCAGCACGGCGGCCAGCGCCAGGCGACGCCAGCGACGGTCGCTGCGCCGGGCACGGGACTTCTCGGCCGCCCTTATGGCCTGCTGCGCCGGCAGGCCGCTGCCGGTATTGCGCAGCTGTACGAGGGTATCATGGATCAGTTGCGGCATTTCCGGGGACTGTTCCAGCCAGGAGGGCAGCCGTGATTGCAGGGTCTGGAACAGCCCGCCGGGCCCGATGCGGCGGCGCATCCAGTTCTCCAGGTACGGCTGGGCGGTGCTCCACAGGTCCAGTTCCGGATACAGCTGGCGCCCCAGTCCCTCCACGTTGAGCAGGGTTTTCTGCAGCAGTACCAGCTGGGGCTGCACTTCCATATTGAACCGCCGGGCGGTCTGGAACAAGCGCAACAGGAAGTGGCCGAAGGAAATGTCTTTGAGCGGGCGTTCGAAAATCGGCTCGCACACGGTACGGATGGCGGCCTCAAACTCGTTGACCCGGGTCTCCGGCGGCACCCAGCCGGACTGGATGTGCAGCTGCGCCACCTGCCGGTAATCGCGGCGGAAGAAGGCCAGCAGGTTGCGGGCCAGGTAGCTCAGGTCGTCCGGGGCGAGGGTGCCGACGATGCCGAAGTCGATGGCAATGTAGCGCGGGTCGCGGGGATTGCTGGCATCCACAAAGATATTGCCGGGGTGCATGTCGGCGTGGAAGAAGCTGTCCCGGAAGACCTGGGTGAAGAAGATCTCCACGCCTCTTTCGGCCAGCACCTTCATGTCCACGCCGGCGGCTTTCAGCGCTTCGGTATCGGCGATGGGTATGCCGCTGACGCGCTCCATGACCAGTACCCGCTGGCTGGTGTAGTCCCAGTCAATGGTGGGAATGTAGATCAGCGCTGACCCCTCGAAGTTACGGCGCAGCTGGCTGGCGTTGGCGGCCTCATGCTGCAGGTCGAGTTCGTCGTGAATGGTGTTGTCGTAGTCCGCCACCACCTCCACCGGATGCAGGCGGCGACCTTCCGACCAGTAACGCTCCAGCAGCCGGGCCATCATGTACATCAGGGCCAGGTCCTGGCGGATCACCCGTTCGATACCGGGGCGGATGACCTTGACCACCACCCGCCGGCCGTCCGGCATGGTGGCGGCATGAACCTGGGCCACCGACGCCGACGCCAGGGGGTCACGGGAGAATTCAGCGAACAGGGTGTCCACCGGCTGGCCCAGGGATTGCTCGATGATGGTGCGGGCGGTATCACTGGAGAAGGGGGGGACGTTGTCCTGCAGCCGCCGCAGTGATTCGGCCATGTCGTCCGGCAGCAGGTCGCGCCGGGTGGACAGAATCTGGCCGAACTTGACGAACACCGGGCCCAGTTCCTCCAGCGCCAGGCGCAGGCGGTCACCCCGGCTGTGCCGGCCCTTGGGGAAGAGATGCCAGGGCGCGAACAGGAAGAACAGTTTCAGGGGCGCGGGCAGTTCGGTGATGGGCAGGAAAGTGTCCAGCCGGTACTTGCAGAAAACCCAGCCAATACGGAACAGGCGATGCAGTCGGGTCACGGCGTCTCCGTTGGGGGCGGTTCAGGCGACGGGGCTGACCGGTCTTCCAGGCGGCGGACCCGGGCGTCGAGCCGCTCCGCGCGCAGGCTGAGCTGGTCGATGGCCTCGAAGGTGGGCTCGAGTTCCCGCTGGCCCGGCAGGCTGCCGGTTTCCTCGTGCAGGTATTCCTCCAGGGTGGCGGTGACCGAGGCCATGGCCTGCCGGCTCCAGCGCACCGCGCCGCGGACCTGCCGGCCGATAAAGTGGGCGGGAATGTCACCGGCATAGCGGGCAAGGGCCGCTTCCCAGTCAGGGTCCAGGCGGGCCAGGGCCTGCTGGAGCTGATGGGCGAGGCCGGTATCACCCTCCACTGACAGCCGGCCATCGAGGATGGCCTGGTCGTCGCCAAGGGCCAGCGCCGCCAGGGCCAGTGGCTGGCCGCGGATCACCAGGGCCGCGTCATCCGGCCGGTAGCCGGTGACCGATACCCCCCGCCGGGTACCCTGCAGACAGATGGCCATGCCCAGCGGCTCGGCAACCTCAAAACAGACCGGGCCGCCAAGGGCCCTGAGCAGGTCGCGGCGGCCGGGCGGGTCCAGCTCCAGGGCCCGGTTCAGGGCCAGTTCCAGGGTCCCGGTAATGGCGGCGTGCAGGGTGGGAATCCGTGACATCAGGGCCGGGTTCCCACGTGCAGGGCGACGATGCCGCCGGTCATGTTGTAGTAGCGGCAGTTGACCAGCCCCGCCGCTTCCATCATCCCTTTCAGGGTTTCCTGGTCGGGATGCATGCGGATGGACTCGGCCAGGTAACGGTAGCTTTCCGCATCTCCGGCGAAAAGCCGGCCCATCAGCGGCAGGGCGCTGAAGGAGTAGGCGTCGTAGGCCTTGCCGAGCAGGGGACTGGTGGGTTTGGAGAACTCCAGCACCATCACCTTGCCGCCGGGTTTCAGCACCCGGGTCATGTCCCGCAGGGCCTGGTCCTTGTCGGTAACATTGCGCAGGCCGAAGGCGATGCTGACCAGGTTGAAGCTCTGGTCCGGAAACGGCAGGTGCTCGGCATCCGCCTGGACATACTCGATGTTGCCGGCGTAACCCTGGTCCAGCAGACGGTCCCGGCCCACCTGCAGCATGGAGGCGTTGATGTCCGCCAGAACCACCTTGCCGGAGGTGCCCACCAGGTCGGAGAACTTCATGGTCAGATCGCCGGTGCCGCCGGCGATGTCCAGCACCTGGTGCCCGGGGCGCACGCCGCTGAGCTCGATGGTGAACCGTTTCCAGAGCCGGTGGATGCCCATGGACATCAGGTCGTTCATCAGGTCGTATTTGCTGGCCAC
>JBMCIH010000254.1:0-4576 GCA_048617055.1 Marinobacter sp.
GAATGCGGGTGCCCGGGAGGCTGTGCTGGTCGTCACAGTAGTCGCTCTTCCGGTGAGTACGCCCTGCAATCGTTTGTATGGATGACAGACAGCCATCTTTGCCGGGCGGCTGTGTCAAATTGAGGCAATCCTGCCGCTTCGCTGACCGATTGTACAATATCAGAGTATTTTAGTCAGGTATTATTTCGTGACTGGCCGGATTATACCCTAAACCCCCCTGCCGGCACTAAAGGCGGGTTTCAGGGGGAGGGCGGTAGTGGAATTTACGGACGGTCGACGCGGGTGAGAAACGCATGGGCAAGGTCTTCGGGCAGGGGGCCGGCTACCGGGATGCGGACCCGGTAGCCGCTGCCGGGGGCCACGTCCAGAGGCTGGCCTTCGGTGGTCTCCAGGCGATCGGTCGTAAAGCGGAGATTGCCGGCGGGCGTCAGCAGCTCCAGCAGGTCGCCGGGGCGGAAGCGGTTCTTGACGTCGATGGTCAGCCAGTGTTCGTTGCGGTCGCTGACGGTGCCGACCACCTGCTGGGTGCCCAGGTAGGACGAGCCCTGTTCGTAGCTCTGGTAGGCCTGGGGCACGTGCCGGCGCAGGAAGCCTTCGGTATAGCCCCGGTTAGACAGAGCTTCCAGTTCGTCCATCATGGCCATATCGAACGGCCTGCCGGCCAGTGCCTCATCAATGGCCCGCCGGTAGACCCCGGTGGTGCGGGCGACATAGTAGGTGCTCTTGGTGCGGCCTTCGATCTTCAGGGAGTGGACGCCCATCTTTACCAGCTCCGCCACATGCTGCACCGCCCGCAGGTCTCTGGAATTCATGATATAGGTACCATGCTCATCCTCGTAGGCGGGGATGAAACTGCCGGGGCGGTTGGGCTCTTCCAGCAGCATTTCCCTGGGTTCGGATTCCTCAGCAGCACTGGCTGAAGTGGCGATCAGGTCGCCGGTCTGGTCGTGTTCATGGGCTGCCGGCTTGTAGTTCCAGCGACAGGCATTGGTGCAGGCCCCCTGATTGGCGTCCCGGTGGTTCATGTAGCCGGACAGCAGGCAGCGGCCGGAGTAGGCCATGCACAGGGCGCCGTGCACAAACACTTCCAGCTCCATCGCCGGCACCCGCTCGCGGATCCCGCGGATTTCATCAAGGGCCAGCTCCCGGGACAGAATGACCCGGCTGACCCCCTGCCGCCGCCAGAACTCCACCGTTGCCCAGTTGACGGCATTGGCCTGCACTGACAGGTGCACAGGCTGGTCGGGCCAGCGTTCCCGCACCAGCATGATCAGCCCCGGGTCGGACATGATCAGCGCATCCGGCGCCAGCCCGATCACCGGTTCCAGGTCCCGCAGGTAGGAACGGACCTTGTCGTTGTGGGGCGCAATGTTGGAGACCAGGTAGAACTGCTTGCCCTGCCGGTGGGCCTCATCGATGCCCTCGGCCAGGGCCGCCGTATTTTTGAAACTGTTGTTGCGTACCCTCAGGGAATAGCGCGGCTGGCCGGCATAGACGGCGTCGGCGCCGTAGGCGAGGGCGGTTTTCAGGTGGTCAAGGGTGCCGGCCGGGGCCAGCAGTTCGGGGCGGTGCATGGGGTGTTACCGGAATTCTGAGTGTCGCGGGAGTGTGCCGGAACGGTCAGGGGCGCGCATTGACACGGCTCAATGTTCATCCGGACAAATTTGAGCTAACATCTGTACGCTCAAAAACATCAGGTACTCAACACACAGAAAGGGGTTACCAGCTCATGAAATCGGATGCTTTGGGGACTTTGGTGGTCGCCATGGTTCAGTTTCTTCAGTCGTCAGGGTTTTCCAGGGGAGAGCTTGCCCGCTATGCGGGGTTGTCGGCCGATGAACTGGAAGAGCCCGAAGCCCGGCTGTCTCCCTCGCAGATGCAGCGGCTCTGGCAGCTGATCCAGACACGGATTCTGCCGTCGCTGACATTCAGCCGCCAGGTGCGGCCGCTGATCGCCCGGCAGCTTGCCCGGGGCAAGGTGAAGGTGGAGTCGGTGGCCGCCGAGCTGAATATGAGCCGCCATACGCTCTACAAGAAACTCAAGGAAGAGAATCTGACCTTCGCCGGTCTGCTGGAGGATGTGCGGCGCGAACAGGCACTGAAGTACCTGCATGACCGCAACCGGACCCTGTCCGAGGTGGCGGAGCTGCTCGGGTTTTCGGAACTGAGCGCGTTCAGCCGGGCGTTCAAGCGATGGATGGGGAAGTCACCTGCGGAGTTTCGGGCGGCCTGTTGAACCAGAGCTGGAGGCTGGAGACATACTCCGGTTTGACTTGATGGTTGTGGGGCATGGACAGCCGGGCCGGGGGAACGTTTCTGGACACGCCCCGCAAGTACGTCCATGTAGGGCTCGACGAATGCCATCCCTGGCATTCGACGGTCCAGAAACGTTCCCCCGGCCCGGCTGCCCTGAGGCTTCTGCGATAACCACTCTTTTGGTGTCAACTCAATCCAAGATCTGCCGCCACTTTGAATAAATTAAGTTAGGGCTTCGAAAGTGCATCCGTCTTGGTGTGGTGTTGCTTCTGGAGATATCGGAAAAGTTTGATGAGTGGCGGGTGGGGGAGATTTTTCCGGACCGTCGAGCGCCAGGGATGGCGCTCGTCGAGCTCTATGACCGCCAGGGATGGCGGGAATGCCGATTTTGCAGGAGCAAAAATCGGCCAGGGACGTACTCGCGGGCGTGTCCGGAAAAAACTCACCGACCCGGCGCTCTTGGCACTAAACCAAAAAGGCTACCGGGACTTAAAGTACCTAACCTTGGTACTTCCTGAACACCAGAGAAGCGTTAGTACCACCAAATCCGAAGCTGTTGCTCATCACCAGCGGAATCTCGGTGTTCTGGACTTCCCGCACGATGGGGTAGCCGTCGGCGCCTTCATCGAGTTCCTCGATGTTGGCTGACGGGGTGATGAAGTCGTTGTACTGCATCAGCAGGCTGTAGATGGCCTCGTGGACGCCGGCGGCGCCCAGGGCGTGGCCGGTCAGGGGCTTGGTGGAGCCCAGGGCCGGGATCCTGTCGCCGAATACCTGCTTCACCGCCTTCAGCTCGGTGATGTCACCGGCCGGAGTGGAGGTGCCGTGGGTATTGATGTAGGCGATGTCGCCGTCCACGTTCTTCAGTGCCTGCTGCATGCAGCGCACCGCGCCTTCACCGCTGGGGGCGACCATGTCGGCGCCGTCGGAGGTGGCACCGAAGCCCACCAGTTCGGCGATAATGTTGGCGCCGCGGGCTTTGGCGTGTTCCAGTTCTTCCAGAACCACTACCCCGCCGCCACCGGAGATCACGAAGCCATCACGGTTCGCATCATAGGTGCGGGACGCCTTTTCGGGGGTATCGTTGTACTTGGTGGACAGCGCGCCCATGGCGTCGAACAGCAGGCTCAGGCTCCAGTGGACGTCGTCGCCGCCGCCGGCAAACATGACATCCTGGCGGCCCATGGCGATCAGGTCCGCGGAGTGACCGATGCAGTGGGCACTGGTGGCGCAGGCGGAGGTGATGCTGTAGTTGACGCCGGTGATGCCGAACGCGGTGGACAGGGACGCGTTGATGGCGCTGCCCATGGTGCGGGGTACCCGGTAAGGGCCTACGCGGCGGATGCCCTTTTCACGGTGGGTGTCGATGGAGTCCATCAGTTCCAGCGTGGAGGCGCCGCCGGTACCCATGATGATGCCGGTGTTGTTGTCACGGATCTGCTCGTCCGTCAGGCCTGACTGCTCAATGGCCTCTTTCATGGCCAGGTATGCATAGGCGGAGGCCGGGCACATGAATCGCAGCAGTTTGCGGTCGATCAGTTCCTTGTAGTCGATGGCGATGTTGCCACAGACGTGGCTGCGCAGGCCGTTGTCCGCCGCTTCCTGGCTGAAGTGGATGCCGGACCTGACCTCCCGCAGGGATCGGGTGACTTCTTCTTTGTTGTTACCGAGGCTGGAAACAATGCCCATTCCGGTAATGACGACTCTACGCATGGTGCCGGCTCCTAAAAATCGTCTGTTGAGGTGAACAGGCCAACCCGAAGGTCTTTGGCAGTGTAGATCTCACGGCCGTCGACTTCCATTCGGGCATCGGCAATCGCCATGGTCAGCTTGCGCTTGACCATTCGCTTGATATCGAGATGATACCGGACCAGCTTGTTCTCTGGCAGCACCTGGCCGAAGAACTTGACCTCACCGGCCCCCAGGGCGCGGCCCTTGCCCTGGCCGCCGGACCAGGCCAGGAAGAACCCGACCAGTTGCCACATGGCATCGAGGCCCAGGCAGCCGGGCATGACGGGGTCGCCTTCGAAATGAACCTTGAAAAACCAGAGGTCCGGGTCGATATCAAGCTCGGCAATCAGGCTGCCCTTGCGGTAGGCGCCGTCACTGTCGTTAATGTGAGTGATGCGGTCCAGCATCAGCATCTCATCAAGAGGCAGACGCATGTCACCCTCGAAAAGGCGACCGTGCCCGCATTCGATCAGGGCGGCTTTGTCGAATTGGTCTGGCTTCATGGGTGCGGTTGGTTCCGTTTCTGACTGTAACGCACACTTTACCGGTTACACAGGAAAAATCTATTGACCGATGGTTGTAGTTTTTT
>JBMCIH010000255.1:0-4558 GCA_048617055.1 Marinobacter sp.
CTGACCTGCAGGGCGTGCGCACCCATGCCAAGAAGGACGGCGATCACTACGTAATCAACGGTTCCAAGACGTTTATCTCCAACGGCTTCCTGGCCGGCGTGGTTCTGGTTGTGGTCAAGACGGATACCAGCCAGGGTGCCAAGGGCATGTCCATCATGATTGTGGAGACCGAGAACCAGCCGGGCTACAAGGTGGGTCGCGTACTGGACAAGATCGGTCTGAAGGCCCAGGACACGTCCGAGCTGTTCTTCGAGGACGTCCGGGTCCACGAAAGCCAGTTGCTCGGCGGCGTGGAAGGCCGTGGTTTCTTCCAGCTGATGGGTGACCTGCCCTATGAGCGTCTGTTCATCGGCGTCGGTGCCCAGGCCGCTATGGAAGGTGCCTACCACGCCACCCTGGACTATGTGCGTGAGCGTACCGCCTTCGGTCAGCCTATTGCCGAATTCCAGAACACCAAGTTCAAGCTGGCGGAAATTGCCACCACCATCAAGGTGGGACGGGCATTTATGGACGAGTGTGTGCGGGACATGCTGGAAGGCAAGCTGGACACCACCAAGGCGTCCATGGCGAAGCTCTGGGGCAGTGAGAACCAGTGCCGGGTGATTGACGAGTGTCTGCAGCTGTTTGGTGGCTACGGCTACATGAATGAGTACATGATTGGCCGTATGTACACCGACGCCCGCATTCAGCGGATTTACGGTGGTACCAACGAAATCATGAAAGAGGTGATTTCCAGGTCGCTCTAAAGCCCGTCTCCCCTGGCGGGAGAGGGGTTGGGGTGAGGGGGAGAAGGGATGTTCGATGCCGACTTCATAGTAAGGTCAGCGTAAACTGAGGTCAGACATCCTACAGTTTGGCCACGGAAGAACACGGAAAAGACAGGAAAGAATTTGCCACGAAATCCACGAAAGAACACGAAATAAAGAACCAGGGATCATTTTTGCCGATAATCGTTCTTTCGTGGATTTCGTGGATTTCGTGGATTTCGTGGCTAAAAAATCTTTTCCTTCCGTGTTCTTCCGTGGATTCCGTGGCCATAAGGCTTTTCAGTAAACGACGCGGCTAAACAATCCCCAGCCGCCGGGCAATAGCCACCGCCTGGGTCCGGCTGCTGGCATTGAGCTTGGAATTAATGTTGCGCAGGTGAGTCCGAACCGTGCTGTCGGAAACGAAAAGCTTCTCCGCCATGGCACTGTTGGAATACCCCTCCGATAATAACTGCAGAACCCGGATCTCCTTGCGAGTGAGGGGATCCAGCAGAGTGTTTTCAGGCTCGGAGGCAGGAGTCTGCTCCTGGATTTCCGGGCCGAAGGCATCCAGCAGCGACTGGATATACCCGGCCAGGATCGGGTCTGTGCGTTCCCCCTGTTCCTTCAGGCTCTGGGAATACAGCAGCACGAGTGTGCCTGCTGCGGCACCCTCATCCACGATCAGGCGCAGGTAACCTTCCGACGACGCCACATGAAGCACGTCCGCCATGATTTCCAGGGCCTCCCGCAGGCGGGTGCCCCGGTGCAGCGCGATGGCTTTCAGCAGCTTCAGCTTCAGGGCCCGGCGGAAGCGCTGCTCGTCGTTGGCGTAGGTCAGTTCCCGGTCCAGTTCGGTCAGGGCCTTGTCCGGGGCACCGTTGGCGATGTCCATGCGGATCTCGGCCAGCTCCCGGTATTCCAGGTCATTGGCCGGCAGCCGCAGGGTCTGGACCCTTTGCCAGAGGTCCGTGTCACCGGCCCGGTCCAGCTCCTGGCGGGCGGCCTCATAACGTCGCTGCAGCAGCAGCAGGCGGGAGCGTTCCAGCCGTGTGGTGGCAACGACGCGGCTAAGGTTGCGAATATGGCCCAGGTGCTCCAGTTCCGTCAGGATGCGGAAGGCCTGGTCGATCTCACCCTTGGAGAAGGCAATCCGTGCCAGCATGATATCGCTCAGCAGCATATGGTCCGGCAGGCCCACGTCCCGGGCCAGGGGGCCGTAGACGTGTAGCAGGCGGGCGGCCAGGTCCAGCTGGTTCTGTTCGTAGATGGCGCCCGCGTGGAGCACACCGGCCCAGGCATTGCCATTGGCCTGGCTGAAGGAAGAGGCCTGCCGGGTGGCACCTACCGCCAGCCGGAAGCGGGCAGCGGCCTGGCGCTGACGACCCTCCTGCATATCGATAATGCCTTCCACGGTTTCCGAGTACATTACGTTGAAGGAACTGGCATAGGTGCCCTGGGCGTCCCGGGCGCCGTCCAGCAGCTGCCGGGCCTTGTTGTACAGGCCCATCACCGAGTAGCTGCTGGCCATGGAGTTGATCAGGGCCATGTCCGCAAAGGGCTGGCAGGTGGGCAGTTCCGGCAGGCCCCGCTCACCGATCTCGATGGCCTCTTCCTGGCGGTCCATCATCGACAGGGTCAGCGGGCGTATGGCCATCACATGGGGGCGGATCTGCGGATTGGTGGATCTCTCCAGGCCGGTTTCCTCCAGCATTTCCAGCGCCTCCGTGGGCCCCCGGGTGAAGCACAGGGCCCAGACCCAGGTCATCTGCAGTTCCTCGTCCCGGCTCAGGTGGTGCGGCGGAATGGTGCTGAACCACCGGGAAAGCAGCCGCATTCGCCCCTGGGACAACAGGTTGGCGGCATGGGTCCGCAGCAGTCCCAGGGCGCGCTGGTAGTCCCCTCCCTCCAGGGCGTGATCAATGGCCGGGACGGGGCGGTTTTCCTGTTCGTACCACCGGGAGGCGGCCTGGTGCAGCCGGGGGATCTCCTCCGGGGCCTCGGCTTTCAGCTGCGCCTTGAGGAACTCTGCAAACAGGCTGTGGTAGCGGTAGGTATTCTCATCGTTATCCAGTGGCGTCAGGAAGGTGTGGGTGGTGGCCAGATGGGTCAGCATGGCCTCGGCGTCGGTGTCCGGCAGCAGCGCCTGGCAGATGGACGCGTTCAGCTGCCTCAGGATGCTGGTGCGAAGGAGAAAGCGGCGTACTGGCTCCGGCTGCAGGGCCAGTACGTCATAGGCCAGGTAATCGGAAATGGTCTGGCTGGCCCCCGAGAAACGCTCGATAAAGGTTTCCGGGGAATCGTGGCTTTCCAGCGCCAGGGAAGCCAGCCACAGTGCGGTTACCCAGCCTTCGGTACGGTCATGGATCCGTATGAGGTCTTCCTGGGTCAGTGCCAGCTGACGACGGGAGATCAGGAAATCCGTGGTCTCCTCCACTGAAAAGCGGAGCTGGCGGGCATCGATCTCCAGCAGCTGGCCCCGGGCCCGCAGACGGCCAAGGCCCAGTTCAGGCAGGTTGCGGGTGCCGATGATGAACTGCCCCCGGCGGGGCAGGTGCTCGATAATCTCACGGATCAGGCCCAGCACGGCGGTATCCTGGACCCGCTCGAAATCATCCAGAAACAGGGCAAACGCGGACTGGTGCTCCGACAGCCGGGCAACAATCTCCAGGGCGGCGTCGCCGGTGGCGGTGAAGGTGCGGTCATCCGGCGAGGGTACCTCCTTGCCGTCCTCAGTGAGCCTGGATACGGCGGCGTTGAGGTACCACAGGAACCGCGACACATCGTTATCGGCATCGTCCAGGGTCAGCCAGGCGGTGACCAGGCCCTGCTCCTCCATGCGCGTCATGCACTGGGTCATCACAGTGGTCTTGCCGAACCCCGCCGGGGCACGGACCAGCACCATGCGGGCGGCCGAAGCCGCCAGGATCTTGTCCACCACACTGGTGCGGGGTACCTGGGCCGCCCGGGAGGTGGGCGGATTCAGTTTGCTGGTCATCAGGACCCGATTGGGGGAAGCAGCTGCCATCGGCTAATTGTCCTTATTCTGGGTCGTGGCCGCACTCTGTTATTGGGGGAGTGGTGATGCGTGCCACAGGTCCGACAGTCTATGCCGACTGCTGAGTAACTCGCAAGTATTGCCCCGCTGGAATAATTGCTTGAAAATCAATCCAGTGCAAAAGGCATCTTTTGCCGCCACCTGCCCTGCAGGGCAATTCGTCGGATACGACGATGCTGGTCCGGAGGGGAGTACCTAATCTGTGCCCAGGGTTCGCGCCCTGCCTCCGGGGCAAAACCAGTGTGTATTCCCTCACATAGCTGAACAAACCAGATATCAGGATAAAAAAGGAAACGCTATGAAGCTCGATTCTTCGATCAGTGCGGTGGTAACCGGCGGTGCATCCGGTATTGGCGAGGCCGTGGCCCGTCGCCTGGCAGTTGCCGGCGTCAGGGTGGCGATTTTTGACTTCAACGAGGAGCGCGGTGAAGCCATCGCTGCCGAACTGGGCGGCGTGTTCTGCAGGGTGGATGTGACCTCTGAAGAAGCGGTCGATGCCGGCCTCGAAAAGGCCCGCGCTGCCATCGGCCAGGAGCGCATCCTGGTTAACTGTGCTGGTACAGGAAACGCCCATAAGACGGCGAGTCGGGCCAAGCAGACCGGTGAAATCCGGCACTTCCCCCTGTCCGAGTTTGAAAAGATTATCCAGATCAACCTGATCGGCAGCTTCCGTTGTGCCGCCAAGAGCGCAGCCGGTATGCTGAGCCTCGACGGCATGGAAGACGGAGAGCGCGGCGTGATCATCAATATCTCT
>JBMCIH010000256.1:0-4535 GCA_048617055.1 Marinobacter sp.
CGAACAGCCCGGTCCAGGTCAGGACGCCCACCACAATCAGTGCCAGCATACGGCCCAGCAACCACCAGCGAAGGCTGTGGGCGAGTTCGTGCAGGATTTCTCGGGCATAAGCGCGATGGCGCGGAACCACCAGCCGCTCGATTCCCCGCTGATAGACACCCGGCCTGACCGCGAAGTAGATTCCCGTCAGCAGGATAAAGAAGCCCGCCGTAACAACGCCCAGGGTCGTGGAAAGCATGCCGGCAATGCGGCCAAAGGTCTCTGCATCCATCAGCGACGCCCCGGCGGCGGAGAGGCGATCCGACAGCTGGTGCAGGAGCCCGAAATGTCGGATTTCGGACCTGAACTCCTCGAAGGTCTCCGGAATCATTTTCCGGAGTTCCTGCAGTCCGTCCACCACTTTGGGGCCGATGTACCAGCCCGCCAGGGCAACCGCCCCCGACAGCACCAGCAGTGATACCGTCAGTGACACCGAATAGGGCATGCGCCCATGGTGGGCGCCAAAGCGGGCCACCCCGGTCAGGCCCACTCCCCAGAGGATGCCGGCGAACAGCAGCAGAAAGAAATCCGAAAAGAACCAGATCCCCAGCAACAGCAGACCAACACCGCCAACCACCGCTGCCGTCTTCAGGCTGCTCAGAACCTGCGCGTCCATATACCCTCCCTGCTGGCCCGGGTTTCAACTGGCAAAGCGTTGTTTTATCTGATGCTAGCAGTTCCCGCACCTTTGCCAGGTTACCGAATGACAACCTTTGCCCGTCCCCAGCAGGACCATTCTTGGGGTTATCCCCCGAGTCCGTCAGAGCAAAATGGGGACGCGCCCACGGTCGGAATGGCCCGGCGGTTCCGGCTATGCGCTCGCTGGCCTTGTAATTTTCCCGTTCGCGTCAACTATAGGTTATCAGAGGGTATTTATAACGAGATGCGAGGAGTTTGATGGACTTCAAGGACTATTATGCCGTTCTCGGTGTGAGTGAGTCTGCCTCCCCCGAGGAGATCAAGAAGGCCTACCGCAAGCTGGCCCGGAAGTACCATCCGGATGTCAGCAAGGACAAGGATGCCGATGTGAAGTTCAAGGAACTGGGCGAGGCCTATGAGGTGCTGAAGGATCCTGAGAAACGGGCCGAGTACGACGAACTGCGCAAGTACGGTACCCGCGACGACGGCTCCTTCGAGCCGCCGCCCGGCTGGCAGAGTGCCTCCGGTTTCGGTGGCGGGGGCTATACTGATGCGGATGCCCGCCAGTTCAGTGATTTTTTTGAGGAGGTCTTTGGTGGCGGGCGCCGGGCCGGTGGGTTTGGTGGCGGCTTCGGCGGTTTCCGGCAAGGCGCGCACAGCCGGGGCGAAGATGTACACGCCCGCTTGCCGCTGTTTCTGGAGGAGGCTTACCATGGCTGCGAGAAGCAGGTCCAGTTCACCGTACATGAGGTTGACGAGCGTGGGCGCATGGTTGCCCGGCCAAAGACTCTCAAGGTGAAGATCCCCCCCGGCATGAGGGACGGGCAGCACATCCGTCTCAGGGGGCAGGGTTCCCCAGGGCTGGGTGGCGGTGAGAATGGTGACCTGTTCATCGAGGTGGAGCTGGCGCCCCATCCATTGTTTACGGTTGAGGGCCGGGATCTGTTGCTGACCGTACCCGTTGCCCCCTGGGAAGCGGCGCTGGGAGCGAGCATTACCGTTCCCACCGTGGGTGGCAAGGTCAGTGTCAAGGTTCCCAAAGGCTCCAGCAGCGGCCGCAAGCTTCGCCTCAAGGGCAAGGGCCTGCCCGGCAAGCACCCGGGTGACCAGATCGTGGTGTTACAGATCGTCATGCCCGAGCGCCACAGTGAAAAGGCCGAAAAGCTCTACGAACAGCTGGCGGAAGCCGAAAAGAGCTTCAATCCGCGTAGTAAACTGAATGTGTGACAGGGGGGCAGGATGACAACCACGGAAACCATAGTGACCGTTGAGGTTGATGACCCGGAAGCGACCTTCAGCCTGCGGGAAATCTGTGAACGGGGCGAGTGCCACGCGGAGTTCGTTATCAAGCTGGTCAGCCACGGCGTGATCTCGCCCGTTACCGAAAGCACTGACGCCCGGGACTGGGACTTCGACCTGCAGGCCCTGGCACGCCTGCGAAGGGCTCTGCGCCTGCAGCGGGACCTGAAAATCAACCTGCCCGGGCTGGCGATGTCACTGGAGCTGCTGGACGAGGTCCACGAGATGCGTCGTGAAGTCGACCGCCTCAATCATCTGCTGGCGCAGTTCATCCGGTAGGGAAGGCCGCCACACCCCCGTCTTGTCCCTCCGGATCAAACGCCGCACAATAGGCCCCTTCCGGAATCAGCATCAGGAGATCGTCCATGGGTGAAGCCAAACGCCGCCAGCAGACCGGGAGTCCGTCTCCCCGCAAACGTTCGGGCAAGACACTGGTTGTCACCGGTCTGGTGATTGTGGCCATGGCTATTGTGGCCGGGCTCTACTACCTCACCCTGCCGACAGGGCCGGGTTCGGACCTGCCCGAGGTGTCGGAAGACACGCCGGAATTCCCGGACGAGCTGGACCGGCACGGCATTTCAGTGGGTGACGAAGATGCAAAAGTGGTGGTGCGGGAGTTCGCCGACTATCAGTGCCCGGCCTGTGCCCGTTTCGCCGAGGCAAGCCGGCGGCTCAAGGAGGAGTATGTGGAGTCAGGCGATGTCCGGTTCGTGTATTTCGACCTGCCGCTGCCCCGGCACACCCATGCGGTCACCGCCGCCATGGCGGCCCGCTGCGCCGGTGATCAGGATCAGTACTGGGACATGCACGAGCGTCTGTACGCCGAGCAGGCATCCTGGGAGACCGCTTCGGAGGTGCAGGACCGGTTCATCGGCTATGCCGATGACCTCGGGCTGGACCGCCAGCGGTTCCGGCGGTGTATGGAATCGGAGAAGCACCTGGAAGCCATAGAAGAAAGCCGTGATGCGGCCACGCGGCTTCAGATCGCCAGTACCCCCACGGTGCTGGTGGATAATATTCCCCTGAACCGGCCCGGCTGGGCCCAGCTGTCTGCTGTTGTTGAGCGGGAGCTGGACGATCAGTAATGATGCAGCCGCGGCCCATTTGGTTTCAGTAGCCTGATTGGTTAGAATCCGACCGCCATATGACGACACCGGCTCCGTGCCGGTGTCCCGCTTTAACACCATGCCCCGGATTTACGATCCGGCCCGCAGGAGTACCCATGACCCCGACGATAGTTGTCTGCGCGCTTTACCGGTTTGCAGAGCTTGATGATTACCGTGAGTTGCGCCAGCCGTTGCTGGACCTGATGCTGCAGGAAGACGTTCGCGGCACCCTGTTACTGGCCCGTGAAGGCATTAACGGCACCATTGCCGGCAGCCGCGAGGGCATTGACGCCATCAGGGACTGGCTCGGGCGGGACCGGCGCTTCGACGGTATCGACTACAAGGAATCGCTGGTGGATATTCAGCCCTTCAAGCGTACCAAGGTGAAGCTCAAGAAAGAGATCGTCACCATGGGTGTGGAAGGCATTGACCCCAAACGTACCGTGGGTACCTACGTGGACCCGCGCCAGTGGAACCAACTGATCTCCGACCCGGAGGTGCTGCTGATCGATACCCGCAACCAGTACGAGGTGGAGATCGGCACCTTCGAGAACGCCATCAATCCCTCCACCGGCACTTTCCGTGAGTTTCCGCGCTACGTGAAAGAGAATCTGGACCCGGAAAAACATCGTAAAGTCGCCATGTTCTGCACCGGTGGTATCCGCTGCGAAAAGTCCACGGCCTATCTGAAGGAGCTGGGTTTTGAAGAGGTGTACCACCTCAAAGGGGGCATCCTGAAATACCTGGAGGAAGTGCCGGAGGAAGACAGCCTGTGGCGGGGTGAGTGTTTCGTGTTTGATGACCGGGTGACGGTCAATCACAGGCTCGAGCGTGGCGACTATGACCAGTGCCATGCCTGCAGGCGCCCGATCACCGGGGCGGACAAGCAGCGCCCCGAGTACGAGCGTGGCGTAAGCTGCCACCAGTGCGTCGACACCCTGACCGATGAGCAGCGGGCACGGTTTGCCGAGCGTGAGCGACAGATCCGCCTGGCCCGGGAACGGGGCGAAGTGCATGTGGGAGGTGAGGCCGCCCGAATCATTGCCGAACGCAAGGCCCGCAAGCAGGCCGAACGGGCCCGGCAGGCCGCCCGCAGTCTCCAGGGGGAGCAGGCAGGCCAGTAGTCTTTCTGAACACCATCAAACGGAGTATCCATGAGACTGTCTGTTTCCGGAGCGTTGGCAATTTGCGCCCTGGCGATGCCCCTGGCTGTCAGCGCCCAGGACGATAACTGGAAAGGGGAGGCTGGGTTTGGCCTTCTGATCACCACCGGTAATTCCGAGGAAACCAACCTCAAGGGCCGGCTTGGCCTGGTCCACGAGACAGAACACTGGCGCAATCTGGGCGAGCTTCGCTCGACCTATACCCAAGCCGAGGACGAGACAACGGCGGAGCGTTACAAGGCCGAGGCGGAGACCGACTACAAGTTCGCCGAAAACCAGTTCTGGTTTC
>JBMCIH010000257.1:0-4515 GCA_048617055.1 Marinobacter sp.
GCCCCGGTGCCGCAGGTAGCGGGTGATGACATCAAAGGCCACCAGCACGCGACCATGCCCCAGGTGACAGTAGTCATACACCGTCATGCCGCACACATACATGCACACCTTGCCTGGCTGGATCGGTTTGAACTCTTCCTTTTGCTGGCTGAGGGTGTTGTAGATTCTAATCACGCGGTAAGTATCCGTATTGTGAGTAGGTAGCTGGGGAAATACACGAACATTGTCCGGTAGGGTGAGAGCCGGGGAGGCGTTCCGAGACCTTCGAAAAGAGGGACCTTTTCGAAGAGCCTACAGGGACGTATTTACGGCGTGTCTCGGAACGCCTCACCGGCTCTCGCCCTTCCCCCCCAACTTTCAGTTCAGCGCCTTGCCCCAAGAATCTCTAAGAGTCACCGTGCGGTTAAACACCAGACGACCCGACTCCGAAGCCTGCTCATCGAAGAAGAAATAGCCCTCCCGCTCGAACTGGTAGGGCAGATCCCCCCGGGGCTGGCCCAGGCTCTTCTCCGCCCTCACCTTTTCCAGGCGCACCAGGGACTCCGGATTCAGATGGTCCACAAAGTCGCCTTCCCTGTCGCTGTCCGGGCTCTCATGATTGAACAGGCGATCGTACAGATTGAGATCCGCCTCCACGCTGTCGGTGGCCGACACCCAGTGAATGACACCGTTGGGCTTGTAGCCTTCCGGGTTCACACCAAGGGTGGCCGGATCGTATTCGCACCTGAGCTCAACGATCTCACCACGGTCGTCACGAATCACCTCGCGACAGGTCATCACATAGCCGCCGCGCAACCGCACCGCCTGATCCGGCGCCAGCCGCTTCCACTTGCGGGGCGGCTCCTCGGCGAAGTCGTCCCGGTCGATATACAGCTCCCGGGTCCAGGGTACCTCACGGGTGCCCATGTCCGGATTCTGCGGATGCACCGGCAACGCCAGGGTCTCAGTGCGGTCTTCCGGGTAGTTGGTCAGCGTCACCTTCAGCGGACGCATCACACACATGGCCCGGGGCGCCCGGGCGTTCAGATCCTCCCGGATGGCGTGTTCCAGCATGCCCACATCCACCGTGCCGCCGGCCTTGTTAACGCCGATCATGTCGCAGAAGTTACGGATGGACTCCGGCGTGTAACCGCGGCGGCGCATACCGGAGATGGTGGGCATACGGGGGTCGTCCCAGCCGTCCACATGGCCTTCATCCACCAGCCGCCGGAGCTTGCGCTTGCTGGTGATGGTGTAGTTCAGGTTCAGCCGGGCAAACTCGATCTGCCGGGGCTTGCACGGGGCCGAGATGTTGTCCACCACCCAGTCATAGAGCGGCCGGTGGTCCTCGAACTCCAGGGTGCACAGGGAATGAGTGACCCCCTCCAGGGCGTCAGAAATCGGGTGAGTGAAGTCGTACATCGGGTAGATGCACCACTTGTCGCCGGTCTGGTGATGGGCCGCATAGCGGATACGGTAGAGAATCGGGTCCCTCAGGTTGATATTGGGGGACGCCATGTCGATCTTCGCCCGCAGCACCAGTTCGCCATTGCCGAACTTGCCGTCCCGCATATCCCGGAACAGCTGGAGGTTTTCAGCCACCGGACGGTCACGGCAGGGGCTGTCCCGGCCCGGCTCTTTGAGGGTACCCCGGTACTCGGTCATTTCCTCGGCGGAGAGCGAGCAGACATAGGCCTTGCCCTTTTCAATCAGCTCCACCGCAAAGTCATAGATGCATCGAAATAGTCGGAGGCATAGCGTACGTCGCCGGCCCACTCATAGCCCAGCCAGCTGACATCCCGCTTGATGGCGTCGATGTACTCCTGGTTTTCCTTCTCGGGATTGGTGTCATCGAAGCGCAGGTTACATTCACCGCCGAAGGTCTCGGCAATACCGAAATTCAGGCAGATGGACTTGGCATGGCCGATGTGCAGGTAGCCATTGGGCTCCGGCGGAAAACGGGTGACCACCTTGCCGGTGTGCTCGCCCCTGGCAATGGCGTCTTCGATCAGGCTCTGGATAAAGTTGTGGGCTTTCTTCGATTCGGCGCTCATAGGGTCTCGAAATGAAAGAGTGGGTCTGAAACCGTCTATTATACCCATAAAACCCGGCCGGACTCATGCATGGCCACCAAGTCTTGCGTACAATAACCGGAAACCGAACCTGATCCCTCACTACAGGAAACCCCGATGATTCTGCTGAAAACCACACACGGCGATATCAAGCTGGAACTGGACTACGACAAGGCCCCGGAAACCGCAAAGAACTTTGAGCAGTACGTGCGCGACGGCTTCTATGATGGCCTGATATTCCACCGTGTGATCAGCAACTTCATGATTCAGGGCGGCGGCTTCGACCCGGCCATGCAGCCCCGCAAGACCCGCGAGCCAATCCGCAACGAGGCCGACAACGGCCTGAGCAACATGCAGGGCACGGTGGCCATGGCCCGCACCATGGACCCCCACTCCGCCACCGCCCAGTTTTTCATCAATGTGGAGAACAACGGCTTCCTCGATCACACTGCCAAGAACGCCGAAGGCTGGGGCTACTGCGTGTTTGGCCGGGTGGTGGATGGCATGGATACGGTCAACCGCATCCGTGGGGTGCGCACGGAGAGCAGGGGTATGCATGATGACGTGCCGACCGAAGATGTCATCATCGAGAAAGCGGAAGTACTGGAGGACGGGGGCGAGGCGTGATCACCCGCTTCATTTCCGATCTCCACCTGGAAGAGTCCCGCCCTGACATTACCCGTGCCTTCCTCCGGTTCCTGGAGGAAAAGGCCATGGGTATCGATGCGCTCTACATTCTCGGCGATTTTTTCGAGGCCTGGATCGGTGACGATGAGAGAACCCCGCTGCAGAACCAGGTGGCGGAAGCCCTGTCGGGGGTGAGCGACAGCGGTACCGCGCTTTTCCTGATGCACGGCAACCGGGACTTCCTGATCGGTGAGGACTTCTGCGCCCGTTGTGGGGCAGAGCTGCTGCCCGAGCCGGCGGTAGTGGACCTGTATGGCACCCCCACCCTGCTGATGCATGGCGACAGCCTGTGCACGGCCGATGTGGAATACCAGAAGTTCCGCACCAATATGCGCAACCAGCAGTGGCAGCAGATGTTTCTGCAGCGTCCCCTGGCGGACCGCCAGATGGTAGCCCGCCAGTTACGGGAGATCAGCATGGCCAAGAACCAGGGCAAGACGGAGGCCATTATGGACGTCACCCCTGAGGAAGCGATTCGCGAAATGGAGGCCCATAAGGTACAGCGCCTCATCCACGGCCATACCCACCGCCCGGCGGTACACAGACTGACGGTCAATGGCAAACCCGCCCGCCGTATTGTGCTGGGGGACTGGGACACCCACGTCTGGTGGCTGGATGTGACCAGCGATCAGCAGCCGGCTCTGCACAGCGAGCCGCTTTGAAAGGCAACGGCCCGGGCGACAACAGGAGTCTGACATGTCAGTGTTAAGTGCGCTTCGGGACCGGACACTGGGCTACACGCTGGTGCTGTGCTTCAGCTGGGCCCTGATCATCAGGGTCTGCTTTTTCCTGCAAAGCGGGGTCTGGCCGGAGACCGGGCTCCTGCTGCTCAGTGACCTGGCCGGGGCTTTCATGCTCGGGTGCCTGCTGATGCTGGCCCGGGCCCGGTGGCTGAGGAACCTTCTGGCGGTGAGCCTGGGCTGCCTGCTGACGGCGGCGGCCATGCACCTGTCCGCCCATGGCACCTACCCACGGCTGGCCATGGCCAGCAAAGGCACTGACCCGGTCTTCCTGGTGTCTTCCGTACTCAACCCCCAGTTGCTGATGTTACCGGTCTATATTGGCCTGGCCTGGCTGCTGGTGCAGGCCTACCTGTGGCTGATACCGTCCCGGCCCCGCCGGGGAGCCACCGCAACGCTGCTGCTGGTCGCTTCCATCGCCGTCTACCTGGCGGCATCGGATACCCTGACCACAGCCCGCAATAACCCGCTGGCCAGTGCCCTGGCCCAGGTGCCCACCGCCCTGCTCGCGCCGGCTGCTTCACTGGTGGGCGACCGGATCGCCAGGGAGACACCGCCGGAGAAGGAGGAAGAGTTTTTCCAGACCAGGGTGGCCGAACCGAAGGTGGAGCAACCCCCCAATGTGCTGCTGATCCTGGTGGAAGGCCTGTCGGCGGGTTACTTTCCCTCCGTCAGCGAATACCACGGCCTGCCCGCCATAGTGAGCCTGCCTAAGCTGGAGCGCAAGCTCACCAGAAGCGGATTCCGCCTGTACCGCAACACCCTCAGTATGGAGCGCCAGACCGACCGGGGCACCTTCGCCATCCTGTGCGGCCAGTACCCCGACTTCCAGCGGCTTTCCACCAAGATGCAGGACGTGGCCAAGGGCGAGGCCTTTCCCCTGTGCATGCCCGAGCTGCTGCGCTCCCAGGGCTATACCACGGCCTACTGGCAGGCGGCTCCGCTGGAGTACATGAGCAAGGACCGCTTCATGCCCCGGGCAGGCTTCACCCAGGTGACCGGGGCCGAAGCGTTCAATGGCAGGGAGGATCAGGCGC
>JBMCIH010000258.1:0-4480 GCA_048617055.1 Marinobacter sp.
TGTTCGTTGTGGCGGCGGGTGGTCTGCTGATAGTCGTGGGTGAAGTCCTTCAGCCACTGGCCCAGGTCGATCAGCTCGGCATTGGCCTGGCGCTGCCGGGACAGGTCCAGAACATTCTCGATAATGTCGTTCACACGGCGGGAGTGGCGCTGGATGATCGACAGCATGCGCTGGTCCGCCTCGGGGACTTCCCCCGATTCACTGAGCAGTTGTGCGGCATGACTGATGGCGCCGAGGGGGTTGCGGATCTCGTGGGCAATGCCGGCGGTAAGCCGGCCCAGGGAGGCGAGTTTCATCTGCTGGGCCTGCTGGGTAACCTTGCTCAGGTCTTCGATGAACACCAGAATCAGGTCGCTGTTCTGCTCGTCCAGGCGGGTAAAGCTGGCCTGGATCATGGGGGAGGCAGGGTGTGCCTGGCAGGGCGCGGGCCGTTTCGCCGGGTCCTGCTTCCAAGCGGTAAGGCCCTCCAGCAGGGCGACCGGTAACACGCGGCTGTGGTGGCCCTGGTGGCGGGTAATGCCGAACAGCAGCTCTTCCGCGGCGCCGTTGGCCAGGCGGATGTGGCCGTCCTGGTCAGTGACCACAATGCCGGTGCGCATGCGCTGGATAATCTGCTCGTTGATTTTTTCCAGCTCGATGATGCTGCGGGCGCGGGAATCCGCCAGCGCTTCACTGCGCTGCATGCGGCGGGTGACGGACTGCAGGATCAGCGCGGCGCCGAAGTAGAGTATGCCCAGCGAACCGGCGCGCACGATATTGTCCACGCTTTCCCCGAGAACGACGGCGCCCCAGCCGGCAAGCGCCAGGGAACAGATTGCCGCGAGGGCGGCGTAGAAGATCCCCATGCGGCTGGGGGTGAGAATGTTGCCGGCGGCCACCGAGATGATGATCAGGTTCGCCAGTCCATTGGTAATGCCCGAACTGGCCGCCAGCAGCAGGTGGATCACCAGGATATCCAGCAGCACCGAGAGGGTGATGTGCCGCTGGTTGGGGCGGAAACCCCGGGCCAGCAGCAGGCCGATCATCACATTGAGTGCCAGGTAGGCCAGCACCCCGGTCTGATAGTAGCCGGGCAGGCGCAGGGGCTGGTTGAGCTCCACCGGGTCCACGAACAGCAGGCTCGCAAGCACCAGGCTGATCACCACCCGATACAGGTTGTACACCCGGAACAGTCGATGGGTCTGCAGTGGTGTGGCCGATGTCGCCGTTTTCGCCGGCAGGCCGGTTGTGGATGACAGGTCGTTCACAGCGGTGTCTCTTGCAGGCTGACGGTGGATTTTGCGGTCCATCCAGTGTGGCTACGGCAGCAATCCCTTGTTAACACCGCTATAATAGCCTTTTCATGGCAACAGGTTACAGGAACGCAGCATGTCTGAGCAGCCAGACCCGGTGGCGCCGGGCCAGATAGCCCGGAAGTTCACCATTGTGATGGCCCAGATGGATTTTCTGGTTGGTGACATTCCGGCAATGCCCGCCTGGTGATCGACGCTGTGCGCAGGGCCGAGCAGGAGCATAACGCAGATCTGGTGGTGTTTCCGGAACTCTGCCTCACCGGCTACCCCCCGGAGGATCTCCTGCTGCGCCCCAGTCTGGATCTGCGCCTGGCTGAGGCCATGCGTGCGGTCGCTGCAACAGGCGGGGCCCACGGCAGCGTGCATCATCGGCGCCCCGGTTCGCCAGGGCGGCCTGCTGTACAACGCCGCGGTCGTCATCGACAGGGGCGAGGTACGCGCCACCTACTTCAAGCAGTTTCCGCCGAATTATCAGGTTTTTGATGAGAAGCGCTATTTTGCGGCCGGCAACGAGCCCTGCGTGGTGGAAGTACGGGGCGTGCCCGTGGGACTGACCGTCTGCGAGGATATCTGGAGCGACGGTCCGGTTGAACAGGCAGCGGCCGCCGGCGCCCGGGTGCTGGTGAACCTCAACGCCTCGCCTTACGACATCGGCAAGCAGGCCCGCCGCAAGGCCCTGCTGGAAGGCAAGGCGCGGGAAAACGCGGTCAGTATCGTCTATGTCAACCTGGTGGGCGGGCAGGACGAACTGGTGTTTGATGGCGGCTCGATCGTCTACGACCACTCCGGAGAGCTGGCGGTAGGGGTACCGCAATTCGCCGAGGGGCTCTACCCGGTGGCGTTCACCTGTGATCACCACTGTCAGCCGGTGTCTCAGCCACCGCTGCCGGAACCGACGCTGGAAGAGAACATCTACAAGGCGCTGGTGCTAGGCGTGCGGGACTACGTCAACAAGAACGGTTTCCGCTCGGTGGTGCTGCGGCTGTCCGGTGGCATCGACTCGGCAATGACACTGGCCATTGCGGTGGACGCCCTGGGCGCCGACCGGGTGCACTCGGTCATGATGCCCTTCCGGTACACCTCCTCCATGAGCCTGGACGCCGAGGCGCAGGCCAGGACGCTCGGCGAGCGCTACGACATCTTTCCATCGAGCCCATGTACGACGCTTTCATGAATGCTCTGGCGGAGCCATTCGCCGGCACCAGCCCCGACACCACTGAGGAAAACCTTCAGGCCCGGATACGTGGGGTGATGCTGATGTCCCTGTCCAACAAGTTCGGCTCCATGGTAATGACTACCGGTAACAAGAGTGAGCTGGCAGTGGGCTAGTCGACTCTTTATGGCGACATGGCCGGGGGCTTTGACGTGCTCAAGGATGTGCCCAAGACCCGGGTCTTCCAGCTGGCAAAATACCGTAATACCATCAGCCCGGTGATCCCCGAGCGGGTCATAACCCGCCCGCCGTCGGCGGAACTGGCGCCGGACAGAAAGACCAGGACAGCCTGCCGGAATACGATGTTCTCGACCAGATCCTCAACCTGTATGTCGAGCGGGATTTCAGTGCCGACGCCATCATTGCCGAGGGCTTTGAACGGGGGGATGTGGAGCAGGGGGTGCGCCTGGTGGACATCAACGAGTACAAGCGCCGGCAGGCTCCGATCGGGGTGCGAATATCAGAGCGGGGCTTCGGCAAGGACAGGCGCTATCCCATTACCGATGGCTGGAAGATTGGTATCTGAATAGTCTGGCAAAGGCGTTGAGCGCCCTCTCTCCTCAGGGGAAGGGGGCGAATCCGAATAGGGGCGTGGTAACGGGGCGCTGACTGGTGTTATTGGCCCCGGCCCAGCAGGCCAAAGGTCATTACATTCAGCAGTGACCGGTTCTCGGGTTTCAGGTCCCGGCCCTGGAAGCGCATGTCGTCGTCAAAGGCGTCGCTGTCAGGGTGGTTGACCGCCAGCAGCTGAACCGCATCATCGGCGGCACCGTCGAGGTCCAGTGCCCGGTAGGTTTCCGCCATCAGGATCAGCGCCTCTTCCGTGGCTGGTGATTCCGGGAAATTCTCGACCACATAGCGGGCCCGGTTGTTGGCGGCCACATAGGCCTGGCGGCGAACGTAGTAACGGGCGGCGTGCAGCTCCAGTTCCGCCAGCCGGTTACGGATGGCCACCATGCGCTGTCGGGCATCGGGGGCGTAGTCACTGTCGGGGTAGCGGTCGAGCAGTTCGGAGAAGTCCTCGAACGCCTGGCGCTGTTCACCCGGGTCCCGGTCTGAAGGGTCGACCCCCAGGTAGCGGGAGGCCAGGCTGACATCCAGGTTGTAGGAGGCCAGACCCCGCAGATAGAGAGCGTAGTCCGCGTATTCGCTCTGGGGATTCAGGCGCAGGAAGCGGTCGGCCGCATTGCGGGCGCCCTCCAGGTCAAGGTTCTGGTAGCGGGCATAGATCAGATCCAGCTGGGCCTGCTCCGCGTAGCGGCCGAAGGGGTAGTAAGTCTCCAGCAGGTCCAGGTTGCTCTCGGCTTCATTGAAGTTGCCGGCGTTCATGGCTTTGCGGGCTTCCTCGTAGTAAGTCTCCTCCGGCAGAACGTCCTGTTCGTCCTGAGTGGACGCACAGGCGCCCAGAACCAGAGTGGTGGCCAGCAATGCACAACGAAAACCTGATCTCATGCCTGAATCCCGTATAATGACTGTGTGCCGGTTGGTGGATGCCAGCAACCGGAATTGGCCATTGTAACGGCCTTGTCCGCTGTTGTGCAGTGGGTTAACGGACATTCACCAGGGTGAACTGAACATACTGACCGGTTCCGGTCAACGTTCGGCGCCCAATCGGCCCGGGGCCAGTATGACTGAAAATGCCCGAATACGTGCCTCATTCGAGGTGCCTCACGAACTTTCCGACCGCCGCCTCGACCAGGCGGTCGCTGAACTGATGCCGGAGCACTCCCGCTCCCGCCTCCAGGGCTGGATCAGGGACGGCGTGCTGACGCTGAACGGTCGCCAGTGCAAGCCCCGCGACAAGGTGATGCTGGGGGACCGGATCGAGCTGGATGCCGAGCCCGAAGTGCAGGTCGAATGGCAGGCCCAGTCCATCGAACTGGACGTGGTGTATGAAGACGAGCACCTGCTGGTGATCAACAAGCCCGCCGGGCTGGTGGTTCACCCCGCCGCCGGCCACGCCGATGGCACCCTG
>JBMCIH010000259.1:0-4462 GCA_048617055.1 Marinobacter sp.
ATGCGCTGCGGGAGGAAATCGCTTCCGGCCAGCTGGAAGTGCGGACCCAACCCGGCAAACGACAGATCGTAATGCGGATTGAGGAGCGGGAGTCATTTCCATCAGGTTCAGCTGAATTGACCTTCGCCATGGTCGATCTGCTCTACCGGATGGGCAAGGTTCTCACCGATATTCCCGGCGACCTGACGGTGGAGGGCCACACTGACAATATCCCGATCCGTAGCGGTCGCTACGAATCAAACTGGAACCTGTCTGCGGACCGGGCTGCAGCGGTGGCGAATGCACTGATTGAAGCCGGTCCGCTCGACGAGACGCGTTTCCGGGTTTTGGGCCTGGCGTCTACCCGCTCCCGCCAGCCAAACTCAACTCCCGAAAACCGGGCCCTGAACCGGCGTGTCGAAATTATCGTGGACCTGTCGGACGACCCGTCCGAAACCCCGACCACCCTTGATGAGTTGCCCCCGGACATTCTGCTGGATACCGGCTCCCCTTCGGGAAACCCTGACGTGGCAATCCCCGGCTTTGACCCCAGATAACCCCCTCCGAGGTTGGCGACAGACCCGAAGCCGTTATACTGGCGTATTTTCCGGGACGGAACCGGGCTGTCTGCCCTCTCCAACTCTCCGGTCAGAACCGATATCGCCAGAGGAGCCCTATGGAGACCATCCAGGTCAAAGGCGCGCGTACGCACAACCTGAAGAACATTGATGTGGAACTGCCCCGGGACAAGCTGATTGTCATCACCGGGCTGTCCGGGTCCGGCAAGTCCTCGCTGGCGTTCGACACCCTCTACGCCGAGGGCCAGCGGCGTTATGTGGAGTCCCTCTCCACCTATGCCCGGCAGTTCCTGTCGATGATGGAAAAGCCGGATGTGGACCACATCGAGGGCCTGTCACCGGCCATCTCCATCGAGCAGAAGTCCACCTCCCACAACCCCCGCTCCACCGTGGGCACCATTACCGAGATCTACGATTACCTGCGGCTGCTGTTCGCCCGCGCCGGTGAGCCCCGCTGCCCGGACCATGGCCAGCCACTGGAGGCCCAGACCGTCAGCCAGATGGTGGACCAGGTACTGGCCATGCCCGAAGGCAGCAGGCTGATGATCGTGGCGCCGGTGATCCGCGACCGCAAGGGCGAGCACCTGCAGGTGATCGACACCATGCGCAGCCAGGGCTTCATCCGCCTGCGGGTGGACGGCTACGTCTACGACATCGACGATGTACCGCCCCTGGACAAGAAAAAGAAGCACGCCATCGACGTGGTGGTGGACCGTTTCCGGGTCAAGAAAGGGCTGGAGCAGCGCCTGGCGGAAAGTTTCGAGACCGCCCTGGAACTGGCCGACGGCATTGCCCTGGTGGCGGACATGGAGGGCAAGGGCGAGGACATCACCTTTTCCGCCCGCTACGCCTGCACCATCTGCGGTTATTCCCTGAGTGAGCTGGAGCCGCGCATTTTCTCGTTCAATAATCCCGCCGGTGCCTGCCCCACCTGTGACGGGCTGGGGGTGCGCCAGTTCTTCGACCCGGAAAAGGTGGTCCAGAACCCCGGCGCCACCCTGGCCGAAGGCGCCATCCGCGGCTGGGACCGCCGTGCCGTGTACTACTTCCAGATGCTCTCCAGCGTGGCCGAACACTATGGCATCGACATGGACACGCCCTTTGCGGAGCTGCCGGAGGACTTCCGTAAAGTAGTGCTCCACGGTTCCGGCAGGGAAGAGATTCCCTTCCGTTACGTCAACTCCCGCGGCCATATCATGCACAAGGAGCATCCTTTCGAGGGCGTGCTGCCCAACCTGGAGCGCCGCTACCGGGAAACCGAGTCCCAGAGCATGCGGGAAGAGCTGGCCCGGCACCTGAGCACCCAGCCCTGCAAGGACTGCGGCGGCTCTCGCCTGCGCCGCGGCGCCCGCCACGTGTTCATCGACGAACACAACCTGCCGGACATCACCCATATGCCGGTAGGGGAAGCCCACGGTCACTTCCATGGCCTAGAACTGCCCGGCCGCAAGGGGGAAATCGCCGAAAAGATCCTCAAGGAAGTGCGCCAGCGGCTGCAGTTCCTGGTGAATGTGGGACTGGAATACCTGACCCTGGAGCGCAGCGCCGATACGCTGTCCGGGGGCGAGGCCCAGCGCATCCGCCTGGCCAGTCAGATCGGCGCCGGTCTGGTGGGGGTAATGTACATTCTCGACGAGCCGTCCATCGGCCTGCACCAGCGGGACAACGACCGCCTGCTGGCCACCCTCACCCACCTGCGGGACCTGGGCAACACGGTGATTGTGGTGGAGCACGACGAGGATGCCATCCGCGCCGCCGACCATGTGCTGGACGTGGGCCCCGGCGCCGGTGTCCATGGTGGCCATGTGGTGGCCCAGGGCACCCCGGCGGACATCATCGCCAACAGCAATTCCCTGACCGGGCAGTATCTCAGTGGCGCCCGGGAAATCGCCATTCCCGACACCCGCCACGAAGGCAACGGCAAGGCGGTGACCCTCACTGGCGCCAGCGGCAACAACCTGAAGGACGTCACCCTCAGGCTGCCCCTGGGGGTCATGACCTGTATCACCGGCGTGTCCGGCTCCGGCAAGTCCACCCTGATCAACAGCACCCTGTATCCGGTGGCGGCAACCAGGCTCAACAAGGCCACCAGCCTGACCCACGGCCCCTACAGGTCCCTTGAGGGGCTGGAGCACCTGGACAAGGTGATCGACATCGACCAGAGCCCCATCGGGCGCACGCCCCGGTCCAACCCGGCCACCTATACCGGGATTTTCACACCGGTGAGGGAGCTGTTTGCCGGCACCCAGGAAGCCCGCAGCCGGGGCTACAAGCCGGGCCGCTTCAGCTTCAACGTCAAGGGTGGCCGCTGCGAGGCCTGCCAGGGCGACGGCATGATCAAGGTGGAGATGCACTTCCTGCCGGATGTCTACGTGCCCTGCGACGTGTGCAAAGGCAAACGCTACAACCGGGAAACCCTGGAAGTGCGCTACAAGGGCAAGAACATCCACGAAGTGCTGGAAATGACCGTGGAGGAAGCCCGGGAGTTCTTCGACCCGGTGCCCTTCCTGGCCCGCAAGCTGCAGACCCTGATGGACGTGGGCCTGTCCTACATCCGCCTGGGCCAGAGCGCCATCACCCTGTCCGGTGGCGAGGCCCAGCGGGTCAAGCTGTCCCGGGAGCTGTCAAAGCGGGACACCGGCAAGACCCTGTACATCCTCGACGAGCCCACCACCGGCCTGCACTTCTACGACATCCAGCAACTGCTCACGGTACTGCAGCGCCTGCGGGACCACGGCAATACCGTGGTGGTGATCGAGCACAACCTGGATGTGATCAAGACCGCGGACTGGATCATCGACCTGGGGCCCGAAGGCGGTTCCGGGGGCGGCGAGATCATCGCCGAGGGCACGCCGGAGGCGGTGGCGAAGCACAAACGCTCCCATACCGGGCGGTATCTGAAGCCTATGCTTGGCTGAGCCTCCGACTGGTTTCGCGTGCAGAATGCGCTGAAAGCCCTCTCCCCTGCTGGGAGAGGACTGGTATGAGAGTGAAGATGGCAGCGCCGCAGGGTTCCCGCGCACCGGTAATCAGTGCATCAGCGTATACAGCTTGCGCCGGTAAGCCCGCACATCCGGGTTGTTGTTACTCAGCTTCTCAAACAGCTCCACCAGCGATGTCTTCGCGATACCGTCCTTGTAACCGGGGTTCGTCTGCATCAGGCGGATCAGCAGGTCCATGGCCTCGGCGTTGCGGTCG
Source organism: Marinobacter sp. (assembly GCA_048617055.1). Lineage (GTDB taxonomy): Bacteria > Pseudomonadota > Gammaproteobacteria > Pseudomonadales > Oleiphilaceae > Marinobacter. The sequence goes on from JBMCIH010000259.1 coordinate 3,756, forward strand.
TTGAGGGCGTACTGCATGGACAGCTGGTGCAGCGCATCGGGGTCATCCGGGTCCTGCTCCAGGGCCATCTCCAGATCCTTGATAGGCGGCAGTTCGCCGGCCTGACGGAGGATTTTCAGACGCGCTGCCAGCTGTTTCGCCTTCGGCTGCAGCTTCTCTTCCGGCGGCAGGCTGTCCAGCACCTGTTCGGCGGTGTCCAGGTCGCCCTGCTCGGCCTTGATCTGGGCCAGGTCGATCAGCACCTTCAGATCATCCGGGTTCTGCTGGTTGAGCTGGGTAAAGATGGCCAGGGCGCCATCCAGGTCGCCCTCCTCCCATAGACGGTGGGCCTGCTCGTAAGGGGTTTCCTGGTCCTCGGCTTTTTCCACATGGGGTTCGAGCATCTTGCGCACTTCCCCCTCCGGCAGGGCACTGTTGAAGCCATCCACCGCCTGGCCGTTCTTGACCAGGATAACGGTGGGCAGGCTGCGCACGCCCAGGCTGGCGGTAAGCTGCTGCTGCTCGTCGGCGTTCACCTTGGCCAGCAGAAAGCCCCCATTGTACTCATCGACCAGCTTTTCCAGAATCGGCATCAGCTGCTTGCACGGAGCGCACCATTCGGCCCACACATCCACCAGCACGGGGGTGGTGGCGGATGCGTCCATCACCTTCTCCTGAAAATTGTCCATGGTGGCTTCGAAAACAAACGGCGAGTTACTCATGGGTGG
>JBMCIH010000260.1:0-4461 GCA_048617055.1 Marinobacter sp.
ATCTCCACTGTAACTGCTCAAAAATACAACAGAAATAGCAAAAAGATGCAATCAGGCCTGACCCACAAGGGCCATAACCTTGGAAAGCACCTCCTCTATACTTAAACCCGTAGAGTCAATGACTTGCGCATCATCTGCAGGCTTAAGCGGGGCCGCCGAGCGGTTCATGTCACGCTCATCACGGGCCCGAATTTCGTCTAAAAGGCGCCCAATATTAACATCGACACCGGCGTCCTTCAACTGATGGTAGCGCCGTCTGGCCCTCTCCTCGGTGCTTGCCGTGAGAAATACCTTGACCGGCGCATCCGGGAACACCACGGTGCCCATGTCACGGCCATCCGCCACCAGCCCCGGGGCCTGGCGAAAATCCCGCTGGCGCTGCAGCAACGCATCCCTCACCGGCTGGATAGCCGCCACCCGGGAGGCGCCGTCGCCGGTTTCCTCGGTACGGATTTCCCGGGTCACGTCGTCGCCGTCGAGGATGACCCGGACGGGCTCTCCCTCCGGGGTGGGCTCGAAGGAGACACTGAGGCCGGCGGCCACATTGACAAGACCCGCCTCATCCGTCAGGTCGATGCCCTGGCGACGCGCCGCCAGGGCGGTGAGACGGTAGAGGGCACCGCTGTCGAGCAGGTGCCAGCCCAGCCGCCGGGCCAGCATCTGGGTAATGGTGCCCTTGCCGGAACCGCCCGGACCGTCCACGGTAAGCACAGGTACCGTATTGTCTGCCACTGACTGCATCACTCGCCCTCCTCGGCACGGATGCGGATGCCGGTTGTGATCGCCAGGTCGACGAAGCCCGGGAACGAGGTGGCCACATTGGCACAGTCGTTCACCAGGATTTCGCCGCCCGCTCCCAGGGACGCGACCGCGAAGGCCATGGCAATCCGGTGATCGCCGTGGCTGTCCACTTCGCCCCCGGCGATGGTCTGACCTCCGTCGATCACGATGCCATCGGGGGTGATCGTGGTTTCCACGCCGACAGCGCTCAGGCCGTCGGCCATTACCTGGATACGGTCGCTTTCCTTGACCCGCAGCTCCTCGGCGCCCCGCAGCACGGTGCGGCCTTCGGCACAAACCGCAGCAATGAACAGCACCGGGAATTCATCGATGGCCAGGGGCACCTGCGCCTCGGGAATGTCGATACCCCTCAGACGGGCGCTGCGGACCCGCAGATCGGCCACCGGCTCGCCGCCGATTTCCCGCTCGTTGTTAACCTCGATATCCGCGCCCATCAGCCTGAGGATGTTGATGACGCCGGTGCGGGTCGGGTTCATGCCCACATGGCGCAGGGTCAGGTCGGACCCTTCGGCAATGCTGGCCGCCACCAGGAAGAAGGCCGCCGAGGAGATGTCCGCAGGCACGTCGATCCGGCCCGCGGTGAGCTTGCCGCCGCCAATGATGCTAACGGTGGCCCCATCCCGGTGAACGGGGTAGCCAAAGCCTTCCAGCATGCGCTCGGTATGGTCCCGGGTGGGGGCAGGCTCGTTTACCGACGTCATGCCGTCGGCATAGAGCCCCGCCAGCAACAGGCAGGATTTGACCTGGGCACTGGCCACCGGCATGTCATAGTGGATACCCGAGAGTTTGCGCCCGCCACGGATTTTCAGCGGCGGGCGCCCGCCCTCGGCGGTATCAATGACCGCGCCCATGGCCCGCAGGGGGTCGGCCACCCGGTTCATGGGCCGGCGGGAGAGGCTGTCGTCGCCGGTCAGCTCGGAATCAAACGGCTGCGCCGCCAGCAGGCCGGAGAACAGCCGCATGGCGGTGCCGGAATTGCCCAGGTAGAGCGGCCCGCGCGGGGCCTGCAGGCCATGCATGCCCACGCCGTGAATACGCACATGGCCGTTGTCCGGCCCCTCGATGGTAACGCCCATGTCCCGGAACGCCTGCAGGGTGGCGAGGCTGTCCTCCCCCTCCAGGAAGCCGTCCACTTCCGTCACCCCTTCCGCCAGGGCGCCGAGCATGATGGACCGATGGGAAATGGACTTATCCCCCGGCACCCGGATGTCGCCGCCAATACTGCCGCCCGGCTGCAGCCGGAATCTGACCGGTTTCTGACTCATGTCTGTCACGTAGGCCTGTCCTGATAGCATCTTGGAAAAATGGTTCCGTGCCGCCCGGGCACGGGTAAACACCCGCAGCAATGCCGCCCCGTCCTCGTCGGCAATAGCCTGGCGCAGCCGGGCGAGGTCGTCATTGAAATGATCGACCACCCTGAGTATCGCCTCCCGGTTCGACAGGAAGATGTCATGCCACATCACCGGGTCGCTGGCCGCAATGCGGGTAAAGTCCCGAAAGCCCCCCGCCGCATAGCGGAAGATTTCCATATTCTGATCCTCCCCGGCCAGGGTATCCACCAGTGAGAAGGCAATCAGGTGCGGCAGATGGCTGGTGGCCGCCAGCACTTCATCATGCCGTGCCACCCCCATGGTGAGAACCGTGGCGCCACAACTCTGCCAGAGCGCTGTCAGACGCGCCTGCGCGTCCGGGTCGACGTCATCCGGAGGCGTCAGGATCACCTTGTGGTCGGCGAACAGATCCGCCCGGGCTGCCCTGACGCCGTTCTTTTCGGAGCCGGCAATGGGGTGGCCGGGAATCACCCGGGGCGGCCAGCCACCAAGAACCTCGTGCACCGCCTGTACAAAGCTGGCCTTAGTGCTGCCCACATCGGTAAGCACCGCGCCGTCCGCCAGATGGGGCCGCACCTGCTCCAGCACGGTGCGGGTGGCCCGCACCGGCACCGCAATCACCACCAGGTCCGCCCCGGCCACGATATCGGCGATGGCACCGTGGCCATCAATCACCCCCAGTTCCACCCCCAGGGCCAGCTCCTCGTCGCTGCGGTCCGCCGCCAGCACTTCGCCTACCTGGCCGGAGCGCCGGGCCGCCGCCGATAGCGAGCCGCCGATCAGCCCCAGGCCGATCACCGCCATACGGCGGAACAGCAGGGCGCACGCCGGCATATCAGCCTCCACGGTTGGCCAGCGCCCCTTTCAGGGCCTCCAGAAAACGCTCATTCTCTTCCGGCAGACCCACGGACACCCGCAGGTGCCGGGGCATGCCATAGCCCGCCACCGGGCGCACGATAACCCCCTGGCTCAGCAGGCTCTGGAAAACGTCCTGGGCCCCCTCCCCCACATCCACGGCGACAAAGTTGCCGGCGGAGGGAATCCACTCGAGCCCCAGCGCGCTGAAGCCCGCGGTGAGCTGCTCCAGACCCTGGCGGTTCACTGCCCGCGAGCGCTCCAGGTACTCCAGATCGCCCAGCACCGCCGTCGCCGCGGCCTGGGCCACGGTATTCACGTTGAAGGGCTGGCGCACCCGGTTGAGAATGTCCGCAATGGCCGGTGACGACACCGCATAGCCCACCCGCAGGGCCGCCAGCCCCCAGGCCTTGGAAAAGGTGCGGGTAACAATCAGGTTCGGGTACTTCTGCAGCAGCCGGATGCCATCCACGTCATCGTCGGTGCCAGCCAGGTATTCACAATAGGCTTCGTCCAGCACCACCAGCACCCGCTCCGGCACCCGGTCCAGGAAGTCGCGGACAGCGGCCGCCCCTTCCACCGTACCGGTGGGATTGTTGGGGTTGGCCACAAAGATCAGGCGGGTGTGCCCGGTTACGGCATCCGCCATGGCAGGCAGGTCATGCCCCCAGTTGCGGGCCGGCACCTCCAAACCCCGGGCGCCGATGGCCAGGGTTACCAGCGGATAGACGGCAAAAGCGTGCTGGGCGTAGACAATCTCGTCCCCGGGACCGGCAAAGCAGCGGGCGATCACCTCCAGCACATCATTGGAACCATTGCCGAGGGTAAGCTGGTCCGGGGCCACGTCCAGATACCGTGCCAGTGCCCCCTTCAGGGTAAAGGCGTTGCCGTCCGGGTAGCGGCACATTTCATCCAGGGCCCTGCGGGCGCCCTCCAGGGCCACCGGGCTGGGGCCCAGGGGATTCTCGTTGCTGGCCAGCTTGATAATCCGGTCCGGCTCCAGGCCATACTCCCGGGCCAGCTCTTCAATGGGTTTGCCGGGCTGGTAGGGCGTCAGGCTGCGGACACCTTCCACGGCCTGCTCCTGATAATTGATGGACATAACCAAAAAATCCTCCGGGTCTTGCCCCTGGTTCCTCGTGTCGGTGGATCGCCGCAAAGGGTCAGAGCACGCCGGCAGGATAGGACCCCAGGCGTTTGAGCTCAACGGCGTCCTCTTCCAGGTCCTTCAGCAGTCTGGCGATAGTGGCGTCTTCCATGTGGCCCTCGAAATCAATGTAGAACACGTAGGCCCAGGTGCCGCTGGGGGATGGCCGGGTCTCGATCCGGGTCAGGCTGATGCCGGCGCGGTGGAAGGGCTCCAGCAACTGGTACAGGGCGCCGGGACGGTTGCGCATGGACACCAGGATGGAGGTCTTGTCATGACCGCTGGGACCGACGGATTCACGTCCGACGATGAGAAAACGGGTGGTGT
>JBMCIH010000261.1:0-4445 GCA_048617055.1 Marinobacter sp.
CAGCCAGCAGGGCATAGCCACAGGCGGCCAGTGCCACCAGCAGCCACAGCCACTGGCGCAACCGCCGTGGCGCCACGCCGCCACTGGGCAGCCGGCTGGCCAGCCAGCGCAGCAGCAAACCGGCCATGGCGGCGACCAGCCCCAGGTGTAACCCGGAGATGGCCACCAGGTGGATGGTGCCGGTGGCTTCCAGTACCTCCCAATGCCGTTGGGTGAGCTCGCCCCGGTAGCCCAGCAGCAGTGACAGCCCAAGGCCCTTGTGGGTCATGGTCTGCAGACGCTCCCCCGCCGCCAGCACCAGATCCTGACGCCAGCGGTGATAACGGCACGCCAGCGGGCAGGGCCCGGCGGGATCAGTCTCGACGGAGCGGACCGAACCGGTGGCGCCATAGCCCGCGCGGAACAGCCAGGTTTCGTAGCGGAAGCCGGCGGGATTGACCGCTCCATGGGGGCGTTTGAGCACCACCGTGGCGGTCATCGGGCTGGGAAGCTTCAGGGTGGCGCCGTCGCCGTACCAGGCCAGGCGCAGGCGGTCAGGAATACCGGCCGGACGGTCGCCATTCAGGCACAGGCTGAAGCGCACACTGCCCCAGGCGCCCGGTGCGGGGGCGGAGCAGACATAGCCGGAAACAGTGAGGGGCTCGGCCTCAAGCTGCGGGTCCAGCCGGTCCGCCAGCTGTAACCCGGCAATCAGGGCTGACCAGCCAAGCCCCGCCAGCAGAAAACCCGGCACCAGCAGCACCGGCCCGCCGCGGACCGGGCGGCACCAGAGCGCGACCATCAGGACCACCCCCGGCAACGCCATTGCCAGCGCCCAAGGTGGCGTAAAAAGCCCGGAGTACAGTATGATGACGCCGCAGGCAAAGGCGGCGATCCGTGCGCCCATAAGGTCGGACCGTCCCTATCCATACAAGGCGTATTCCTGCGCCCTGTTTACCCAGTCAAGCAAGCATGAGGGTGCGGCTCATGGCCATCCAGCCCCCGCGAACAGGCCTTTCTTCGATATGCCGAAGAAGTTCATGAAACGCTATATCCCGTCACCGGAGAGAGTGCGCTCCATCGAGTCGCTGCACTTTCTCGGGGATATCCTTCATGAACCCAACCTCTGGCACATCAACCGCCACAGTGTGTCACGGGCCTTCCTGGTCGGCGTCTTCCTGGCCTTTATTCCGATGCCGTTCCAGATGCTGGCAGCCGCGTCTGGCGCCGTTCTGCTCAACGCCAACCTGCCCCTGTCGGTTGCCCTGGTATGGATCAGCAACCCCCTGACCATGCCGCCCATCTTCTATTTCAACTACAAGGTGGGGGCCATGCTGCTGGACCGGCCCGTGGCCACCTTCGAGTTTCAGCTGTCCTGGCGCTGGCTCAGCGAGCGGATCATGGAAATCGGCGTGCCCCTCTACATCGGATCGGTCGCCGTTGCCACCCTGCTCGCCTGCCTCAGCTATCTCACCATACAGTATCTCTGGCGCCGCAAGGTGCGCAGGGACTGGCGCCGGCGCCAAAGCCACAGCCTGTAGCGCCACCGGGGCCCGGCCCTGTCGCTTCGTCCAGCAACATCCTATGCCGGGTGCAACGTGCCCTGCTCCAGCCTGAGTACCCGCCCCATGCTGCGGGCCATGGCCATATCATGGGTGACCACCACAAAGGCAATACCGAGTTTGTCACGAAGCCCCTCGATCAGGCGTTGTACGCTTTCGCCGGTCTGCTCGTCCAGGTTGCCCGTGGGCTCGTCCATCAGCACGCACTCGGGCTGATTCACCAGGGCCCGGGCGATGGCCACCCGCTGGCGCTCACCGCCGGACAGCTCCCCCGGCTTGTGGGCCACCCGCTCGGCCAGACCTACCTGTGCCAGCATATCGTCGGCACGCTCGCCGGCTTCCCGTATCGACATGCCACCAAGGGTGCACGCCAGCATCACATTCTCACGGGCGGAAAATTCCGGCAGCAGATGATGAAACTGGTAGACAAAACCCAGGTGCTGGTTGCGGAAGCGGGCCCTGCGGGCCTCACCCAGGCGATGAATCGGTTCACCGCAGATGCTGATATCACCGGTGGTCGGCTTGTCCAGTCCCCCCAGGAGGTTGAGCAGCGTCGTTTTGCCTGCGCCGCTGCTGCCGACGATGGCCAGGGTCTCACCGAAACCGACGGTCAGGGAGATGTCGGAAAAAATCGTCAGCGTGGTGGGGCCCTCGCGATATGTACGGGTGAGATTATGGCACTCAATCACCGGACGCTGCTGGGTCTGCATGGGCTTGTCCTTATTCATACCTCAGGGCCTCCGCCGGGTCGACACGGGAGGCCCGCCACGCCGGGTAGAGGGTTGCCAGCAGGCTCATGATCAGGCCGGCGCTGCTGATAATGGCCACATCCTGCCACTGCAGGTGCGAGGGCAGGTAGCTGATGAAATAGACGTCGGCATTCAGGAACTGATGGTTGAGCAGGCTTTCAACGCCGCTGATCAGGTCACTGATGTAGAGCGCCCCCAGAATCCCCAGCCCGGTCCCCACCAGGGTGCCGATGACGCCGATGATGCCCCCCTGGATCATGAAAATGCGCATGATCCTGCCGGGCGTTGCCCCCATGGTGCGCAGGATGGCGATATCGCTGGTCTTGTCGGTGACCACCATCACCAGGGTGGACACAATGTTGAACGCCGCCACCGCCACAATGAACATCAGCAGCAGGCCAATGATGGTTTTCTCCATCTGGATGGCACTGAACAGGCTGCCGTGGGTACGGGTCCAGTCGGAGATATAGTAACGGCCTCCCAGGCTTCGGGCCGCCTGTTCCGCCACTGCCGGCGCAGCAAACAGGTCATCCACCAGCAGGCGCACGCCTTCCGCCAGCCCCCCGGTGCGCATCAGCTTGCCGGCGTCGTCCATGTGGATCAGGGTGTAGTTGGCATCCAGCTCGGCGCCGGTACTGAAAATACCGGCGATGGTAAAGCGTTTGAGCCTGGGCATCACCCCCGCCGGGCTCACTGAAGCCTCGGGCAGCACCACCGTAAGCTTGTCGCCCACCTGCAGGCGCAGGCTGGCCGCCAGCGGCCGGCCGACGATAATCCCGAACTCACCGGACCGGAGGTCTTCCAGCCGGCCCTCGATCATCTGGCTGGAGACAATGGAAACCGTGTCTTCCTGCTCGGGAATAACGCCCTTGATCTGAACGCCCCGCACGTTGCCGCCGCCGGTGACCATGCCCTGCCCCTCGATAAAGGGCGCGGCCGCCAGCACACGGGGATGCTCGGTAACGCGCTCGTCGACCTCCTTCCAGTCGGCCAGGTAGGGATCCCCCTTGACCACGGCGTGAGGCACCATGCCCAGCACCTTTTCCTTGAGTTCCCGGTCAAAGCCGTTCATGACCGACAGTACGATGATGAGCACCGCCACCCCCAGCATCAGGCCGATCATGGAGGTCAGGGAGATGAACGAGATAAAGTGGTTTCGTCGCTTGGCCGCGGTGTACCGCAGGCCGATGTAGAACGAGAGGGGTCGGAACATACAGGTCGCCTGTCACTGCCGGAAGTCGTATCGTATTGTACGCCCCCGCCTGTCTGGCATGCCGTTCGCGTTATCGCACACCAGGCACCGGGAAGCTGCTAAACTGTTCAAAAAACGGGTATTCTGCCCGGGTATGTCTTGTTACCCGTCACTATGGAGCCCAGATGACGTCAGACCCAGATACTCCGGATCGCCGGGATTACTTCCGCATTCAGGGCCGGATCGGCCTTGAGTACCACCGGATGTCACCGGATCAGGCCGCCGCCGGCGCCCCTTTCGGTGACGATCACCTGGACGGCCTGGAGTCGGAACTGAAACGTCTGGACCAGGAATTCCGCAACCAGCTTCCGCTACTGGCGGAGAAGGACCGGCTGACCGCTTCCCTGCTCAAGTCGCTGAACAGCAAGGTTGAGACGCTGGCGCGCATTATGGCCCTGGAGCAAAATCCGTTGCAACCGCAACAGTGGCAGGAGGTCACCCTCAGCGAAGGCGGTGTCAGCTTCCCGGCTCCGTCGGGGGAACTGGCCATCGGCGACCGGATCAGCCTGCGCCTGACCCTGCCCCCCGAGCTCTACCGGCCCCGGTCAACCGCTGAGGTGGTGGACATCACTCCGCTGTCAGCCCCGGAGAATGGGCACCAGGAAGGGATACACACCACCTTTGTCGATATAACCGATGCGGACCGGCAGCAGATTGCGAAACACGTCATGCGATGGCAGATCCGCCAGAGACAGGGCGGTGATCCCTCGCAATAATGGGCCGGATAATTACAGAAGTTTCAGGAGAACCGACCATGAACAAACTGATGTCCGTGGCAATGGCCGCGAGTCTGGCCGTGTCCACACTGGGTGCCGGCATTATCCATCCGGTGCAGGCGGAGCAGGTAAAGATGCCGGTCATGTCCCAGGGCGACCGGGGCGCGACTGATCTGCCCGGTACCGG
>JBMCIH010000262.1:0-4415 GCA_048617055.1 Marinobacter sp.
CGGCAATGGCGTCACAGCCATCTATACTGGTCGGGAAACCATGACCTATCAGGAGGCCGCAAGATGAAAGCGTATTTCCACCCGTCACAGGACCTGCACGCTCCGAAGACGTACTTTACCAAGGGCCAGATGCGCCAGCCGCAGGAAGTCGCGGACCGCACCGGCCAGATGCTGGCGGGCCTGAGGGAGCTGGGTGTCGAGGTGCTCCAGCCCGCCGATCAGGGTGCCGGGCCGATCTCTGACATTCATGACCTGGGCTATCTGCGCTTTCTGGAATCCGCCCACCGCCGCTGGAAACAGCAGGAGGACTGGGGCGACGAAGTGATCTCCAACATCTTTGTGCGCTCGCCCAACCACCTGCAGGGCATTCTCGCGGAGGCTGGCCGTTACCAGGCCGACGGCAGCTCCCCCATTGGCGAGCATACCTGGGAGGCCGCCTACAGGTCCGCCCAGAGCGCGCTCGGCGCCGCAGATGCCATCAAGGCCGGCGACAAGATCTCTTATGCGGTCTGCCGGCCACCGGGGCACCATGCCCGCCGGGATGCTGCCGGTGGCTTCTGCTACCTGAACAATGCCGCCATAGCGGCCCAGCATCTGCAGGACCGGTTCGCCCGCGTGGCCATCCTCGACACCGACATGCACCACGGCCAGGGCGTGCAGGAGATCTTCTACGACCGCAGCGACATCCTCTACGTGTCCATTCACGGCGATCCCACCAATTTCTACCCGGTGGTAACCGGCTTCGAGAACGAGCGCGGCGAAGGCGACGGCTACGGGTACAACATCAATTACCCCATGCCCCATGGTTCCAGTGAAGAGCACTTCTTCGAGACGCTGGACGACGCCCTGCGGGACATCAGGCTGTACGACCCCGACGTGCTGGTGCTCTGCCTGGGCTTTGATATCTACCGGGACGATCCCCAGGCCAAGGTGTCCGTCACTTCAGAGGGCTTCGCACGGCTGGGCAAACACATCAGCCAGCTTTACCTGCCCACCCTGGTGGTGCAGGAAGGCGGCTATGACCTGGAGTCCCTGAGCGAGAACGTGCAGCAGTTCTTCAAGGGCTTCGGCGGGCTCTGAGTCAGCCCCTCAGCCGGTAGTACAGCCGGCCTATGTGTTCGTAAACCAGGCGTGTGCTCTGTTGCAGGTAGTAGGTCCGGGGCAGCAGGCTCAGGCTGGCCCTTTCTTCGGAGTGGGTGAAGCCCATGGGGGCGGGAATCACCTCGAACCCGAGCCGCTCGAACTCCGGGATCGCCCGGGTCAGGTGGGCAGCGTGGCTGACCAGCAAAATGGTGTCCATGTTGCCGGCATCGAGCAGGCGGGCGCTGAGCTGCGCGTTTTCCCGGGTGTCCCGGCTTTCGTGTTCCAGCCAGCGGGCCTCGATATCAAACGCCCGCTCCAGCATACGGGCCATCAGCCGGGCCTCGGACTCGGCATCAGGCATGCCGTTGCGGCCACCGGTCAGCAACAGCGGCAGCCCGGTGCGCCGGTGCCAGCGGGCCGCCTCGGCCAGCCGCGCCAGCGGCGCTTCCGCCACCGTGTCCTTGCCGTCCCAGTGTGGGGCCGAGGTTTCCCGGCCACCGCCCAGCACCACGATGACATCCGCCCGGGAGGCCTCTTCCTCCGTCGGCACCGGGTGATCTTCCAGACCGGTGCTCAGTACCGACAGCGTTGGCGGAATCGACAGCAGGTACAGGGTGACCACCCCCAGAGCGATCAGCCACCAGCCAGTGCGTGGCAGGCGCCGGATCATCAGCAGCCCGGCGGCGATCACCAGGATGTTGGCAAAGGGCGGCAGCACCGCGAACTTCAGAAATGTAAGCATGAATGGTGTCCTTCCGGATTATCAACCGGGCCCGGCGCCTTCCCTGGAGGTTGCGGCCATGCCGTTCTTGCCTGCGGGCATCTCAGGCCGGCACATAGACCTTGATGTTGTCATGCCCCTCGGCCTTCAGATGGCCGGCGTGAACCCGGCTCATGGTGCCCCTTTCGCAATACAGCAGGTACTGGCGATGGCTGTCCAGGCTGTCCACCTGCCGGCTGAGTTCATAGAAGGGAATGTTGATCACCTGGTTGTTGGTCAGGGTCAGCGGTGAGCGCTGTTCCTCGTCCGGATGGCGGACGTCGATGATGACATCGTCCACAGCGGGAGTGCTGACCAGCTCCACATCGTCCGGGGTCACTTCGGTGGTCATCAGCTCGGGCACCGGTGTTTCGGTGCGGCTGTCCACCGCCTGCTGCAGGGCGGCCGGGTCCATCTGCGCCTCGTCGGCCTCCACCCGGCCCGGTTTGGCGCGGGTGGCGGGTTTCCGGGAGATCACCCCACAGTATTCGGGCATATTACGGGCGTAGGGCTCGGTGCCGATCTCGCCGGCAATACGGATAATCTGCTGCTTGTCCATGGCAATCAGCGGACGCAGCACCACCATGTCGCTGGCGCCGTCGACCACGTTGAGGTTGGTCAGGGTCTGGCTGGACACCTGGGCCACGGCGTCGCCCATTACCAGCCCCTCGACTTTCAGTTCCGCCGCCACCCGGTTCGCCGCCCGGAGCATCTCTCGCTTGAGCACCACACCCCAGTGGCGGTGATTGACCGACCGCATGATTTCCGCCACCACCCCCTCGAAGGGCACGGAAATGAACTTGACCGAATGGGAAGCGCCATAACGCTGCCACAGGTGGAGGACCACCTGTCTGACACCCACCTCGTGGGCCTGGCCGCCGAGGTTGAAGAACAGGAAGTGACTGCGCAGGCCCCGGCGCATCATCAGGTACGCCGCCACGGACGAGTCGTAACCGCCGGAAATCAGGGTCATCACCGCTTCCACGCTGCCCAGGGGATACCCCCCCATGCCCTGGTGCTTACGGTGGGAGATGTGGAACTGGTTGTCCAGCACGTCGATGCGCACCTCCACATCCGGCTGTTTGAGCCGGACGGCGGCGGCCCCGGACTTCGCCAGCAGGCAGCCGCCCACATGGCGCTCCAGGTCACTGGAGGTGAAATCATGATGTCCGCTGCGCCGGGCCCGAACCGCAAATGTCCGGTCCCGCAGGCGCTCGCCATAGGCCTCAAGGGCCTTGTCCGCCACGTCGTCCAGGTCCCGCAGCGGGTAAACGGAAATTTCCTGTATGGTGGAGATGCCGGGGATGCGGCTCAGCTCACCCAGTACCGGCGTCAGCAGACCGCGGTCTTTCGGTATCTCGACTTCGACCCGGTCCCAGGAGCCTTCGACCCGGATGTCAGGGTCAAGCCGGGCCAGCAGCTTGCGGATATTCTGGCGCAACTGGCGCATCTGCTGACGGCGGACCGGCTTGCTTTTGATGGCTACTTCGGCAGCCGGGCGGATCAGTAACTTCATGGGGAAAAATCGACCATCGGGTGACTGGCGTAAACGGAGTAAAGGCCTTAGTCTACCCGGTTCCCGAAGCGCCTCAAAATCCGGCCTTGCCGAAACAGAACTATACTCAGCCCATCTGTCGTCCACTCTGGAATGGATAACCGGCAAATTGACTGATCAGGAGCCAACAGATCGATGCACAAACAGCCCACGGTGAACGCCCTCATTTCCCCCGAAGGCAGCCTTGAAATACTGTCCAATCACGAAGTGAACCGTCTCAAGGACCGGAGTGAAGGCGGCCTGTACCAGCTGTTCCGCCAGTGTGCCCTGGCGGTGCTTAACACCGGCGCGGAAACCGACGACACCAAGGATCTGATGGAGGCCTATTCCGACTTCGACATCCGGCTGGTGCCCCAGCCGCGGGGTCTCAAGCTGGAGGTGGTGAACGCGCCCGCGAGCGCGTTCGTCGACGGCGACATGCTCCGTGCCATCCGGGAGCACCTGTTCGCAGTGCTGAGGGATATCGTCTACTCCAACACGATACCCACCTCAGGCCCGGGTTTCCGGCGGGACAACCCGGAGGATCTCACCAACCTGATCTTTCACATCCTGCGCAACGCCCGCGCCCTGCAGGCAGGCCGTTCGCCGGACCTGGTGGTGTGCTGGGGCGGCCATTCCATCAGCCGTGAGGAATACGACTACAGCAAGGAAGTGGGCCACCAGCTGGGCCTGCGGGGCCTGAGTATCTGCACCGGCTGCGGCCCCGGCGCCATGAAGGGCCCCATGAAGGGGGCCACCATCGGCCACGCCAAGCAGCGGGTGAAGAACGGGCGCTACATCGGCATCAGCGAGCCGGGCATCATCGGTGCCGAAGCCCCCAACCCCATCGTCAACGAACTGGTCATCATGCCGGACATCGAGAAGCGCCTGGAGGCCTTTGTGCGGGCCGGCCATGGCATGGTCGTCTTCCCGGGCGGGGTCGGCACGACCGAGGAGCTGCTCTACCTGCTGGGCATCCTGCTGCACCCCGACAACCGCGACCTGCCGTTCCCGCTGGTATTCACCGGGCCGCCGAGC
>JBMCIH010000263.1:0-4405 GCA_048617055.1 Marinobacter sp.
CACCACCACCGACAGGATCAGCGGGTTGCGGACCACGTCCCCCAGAATATCCCCCCAACGGAGTTTGCGCTCTGACTGGTAGGTGAGCAGCACCACCACCGACAGGATGTTGTAGCAGATGATCACCAGTCCCAGCAGGATGCCCCCGGCCGAGAGCCCGTAGTCACCATACATGCTGGCGGCCAGTGCCAGGCCGACGATGCCGCAATTGCCGCGGAAGGCCCCCTGAACATAGACCCCCCGGTCCGGCCGCGGCACGCGCCAGAGGGCCCATGCCCACACCAGGGCGAAGCTCCCCAGAGTGGCCAATGCAAAGAACCCGAGCAGGCTGGCGTTGAAGGCAATATCCAGGTCTGCCCGCAGGATACTCAGGAAGATCAGGGTCGGCAGGGTGGCCCTGAACACCAGGGCAGACGCGGTGTTGACGAAGGCCGTGTCGATCCAGCCGAGCTTGCGCAGGCCCAGGCCGATAAACACCATGGCGAAGACGGGGAGGGTGGTTTCCAGGGTCTGGAGAAACAGGTCGATAAGGTTCATGGGCCAGCCGGTTGGTTTTGGGGCGGGCTAACGGTAAGCGCGCTACTGATTCCTGTCAATTCGCCCCAAGGCAAGATCGCCAGGCAACAGGGTGAAGCTCCGGTAACTTTCTGCCTGCCGGATCAGCCTGTTAAATAGGGTTCATTGAATGCTATCACGCTTTGATATCCGGGTTTTCCGTATATTAATACCGCACCATCCCAATGAATCAGGCACTGCCAGGCCAGGGCGGAGCCAGCCTGAGAGGCACACTGTGTACACCAAAAAGAACGAGACCGGCTATGCTGATGCCCTGTTCCGCGAGGCGGAAGGCCTGAAACTGCTGCATGACGCCATCGAACAGGCCGGCGTCAGCGGCCTGCGGGTACCTGACGTTTACGCCGTGAGCGAAGACCGCCTGGAAATGACGGCAATTGCCGCGAGGCGACAGAGCGACAACCTGCTGGGCCAGCTGGGCGAAGGCCTGGCGGCGATCCACAGCCTGCCCCAGAGGGGCTACGGCTTTTCCGTGGATAACTATATCGGCCTCAACCGCCAGCTAAACTGCGAAACGGACAACTGGGGGGCGTTTTTTGTGGAGTACCGGCTTGGTTATCAGGTGGGCCTGATTACCGAGTCCCGGGTAAGGGCCCAGTTTGAAACGGTGCTCGAAAACCGCGGGGCGTTGCTGGCGGAGTGGCTCAATGAACACTGCCAGGGCCCGAGCCTGCTCCATGGTGACCTGTGGTCGGGCAACGCCCTGTTCGATGACACGACCGCCTGGCTGATCGACCCGGCGGTCTATTATGGCGACCCGGAGGCAGATATCGCCATGACTGAGATGTTCGGCGGCTTCGGCCGGGCATTCTATGACGCCTACAGCCAGCAGCGTCCCCTCAGCGACCAGTACGCCCGCAAGCGGAATATCTACAACCTCTATCACTTCCTGAACCACTACAACCTGTTCGGAGGCTGGTACCTGGGCCCCTGCGAGAAGGGTTTTGCGCTGACCAACGCTATCTGATCGCCAGCTGTTTGCCGAACATCATCGCCGTCCAGTCCGACTGGTTGGCCAGGCGGTTCAGCAGCACCGAGCCGGTCATACCCACCACCGCGAGCAGGATGACATAAAGCCAGAGGGGCACATCCACCTGCCAGGTCACAAAGTCCACGACCGAGAAAAATAAGGGATGCGCCAGGTAGATACCGAAGGAGGCCTGGTTAACCCGCCGGACCAGCGCCGTTGCCGGCCGACCGGCGAGCATGGGCATCGCCCAGAACAGGGCCACCACGAACAGCGGAATCACCCAGGTTTCCTTGGACGAGTATTGCAGCTCACCCTGAAGGCTGAAATACACCACCAACGCCAGAACGATGCCCAGCCAGACCGGGTGCGACAGGCGCCGGAACCAGCGGTGAGCGCCCAGGTCGGGGTAATGCCTGACCAGCAGCAGCGCCAGAAAGAACAGGTAGATCCAGCCCAGGGGCGCGATCCAGTGAAGGTACCCCGGTGGTTCAATGTCCTGCCAGCGGAAAAATCCCCACCAGGCAATACTGATAATCGATCCGGCGACCAGGCAGGGCCCGGGCGACAGCCAGCGCCAAAGCCGGAAGCGGTTATAGCACCAGAACAGAATGTAGAACTGCATGGCAACCACCAGGAAGTAGCCATGCCAGCCGGCAAAGACCAGATACTCCACCAGGTGGGGCCCCAGGGCAATTGGTTCACCGCTTAACCAGAGCCGGACGTATTCCGCCAGCGAATAGATCAGCCCGTACACCACATAGGGCACCATCACATACTTGAGGCGCCGCGCCAGAAAGTGGTGAGGTGTGGCGTTGCCGTAACGCGCCGAAAACAGGAAGATCGATATGAAGATGAAGATCGGTGTGCCAACGACCGTGGGGATGTAGGCCAGGTCAAGAACCAGGTGTTCCAGGTAGTTGCGCTCAATCCGGTCAATCAGGTGAAAAGCGAATACCGCCAGACAGCCGTAGAATCGTAACCAGTAGATTTCCTCGATTTGCTTCATGGGTTCCTCTTGGTACAACGTATAGCCGGAATCCCTGGGCGGGGCTGAAGCCCTCTTGTTGCCGGTCCATCAAGGACGCTGGTGCGTACTCGCAGCAGATCGGGATAAATCCGTCCCCTTTGGAGACGAGTCGAATGATACGTCAAATAACCATGGTCATACTATTGCTTGCCGCGCTTCTCGCAACACGAACGGTCCAGGCGGAGGGTTCTGTCCGGGAGGCCCGGTTCAGCTCTGACCTGCTGGGCCGGGACTATCCTTACATGGTTTATTTACCAGAGGGTTACGGGCAGCGCAGGCAGCTGTACCCGGTTGTGTACCTGCTGCACGGCTCCTTCGGCGGTCACCGTGACTGGGTCAGAAAGGGCCGGCTCAGGACGACAGTGGACCGCCTGATCCGCGAAGGTGAGATACCCCCGATGGTGATCGTGATGCCGGGCAGCCGAAGCTGGTGGATTGACGGTCATAACGAAGCCGCCGGTTCGGCCTTTCTTGAGGAGCTGATTCCCCACATCGAAGACCGTTACCGCGTAGTGGCGGAGCGGGAATGGCGGGCGGTGGCCGGACTGTCCGCGGGCGGCTACGGGGCCATCAACTTCATGATGACGCACCCGGACCGGTTTGTGGCAGCCGCGGCCTTCAGTCCCGCCATTTACGATCCGCTGCCGCCCCCGAACTCCACCGCCTGGCGCCATCCCGCCTTCGTCAAAGATGGCGCCTTTGACCGCGACCTCTGGGCCCGTCATAACTATACCGCGCACCTGAGTGACTATGTGGCCGGTTCAGAGGTGGTGCCCCTGTATCTGACCGCCGGAGACCGGGACCCACTTCATGCGTCCGACCACGCCCTGGTGCTGGCCAACCGGCTGGAGCCAAACCAGCCCGGCCTGATCGAAAGGGATGTGCTGCCCGGCGGCCACACCTGGGGCGTCTGGCGCTCCAGCCTGCCCAGGGGGCTGCGCTTCATTGCCCGTTACCTGCGTGAGCCTTTGCCGGCACCCTCGGAGAAGCCATTGGAGCGGGAGCCGTGACTGCGGCTGGGTTGCAGCCTCCGGTCGAACCCGCGAGGTTTCTCGCCCGCCCTCACGGCCAATAAAAAACCCCAGCATTGCTGCTGGGGTTTTGTATTGGCGGAGAGGGAGGGATTCGAACCCTCGATACGCTATTAACGTATACACACTTTCCAGGCGTGCGCCTTCAGCCACTCGGCCACCTCTCCAATAAACCTGCTTTCCTGCCTGGTCCCTGTCCGGGGCGCTTGTTTCGCGAGCGTACTTCCAGGCGTGCGCGTTATTCGGCCCTGCGGGGCTCACCCCCTCCGGGGGCCGACGTCGGGCTACTCCGACGTTCAGTCGGCCTTGGTGTCAGCTACCTGGCCGCCTTTCCAATAAACTGTGCCAAATCAGCGGACTTGTCGCTCATTAGAGGGCGCAAACTGTAATGGTTTTTGACGGCTTTGGCAACCGCCGGTATGAAAAAAACTCCGCCTGCTCAAAGCGCGAACAGGCTGGCCTGCTGGATGGTCATGTAGGCGATGGTGCCGGTGACGATGGAGAGCAGGGCGTTGCGGCGCCAGAGGTGCAGCAGCACGACCAGGGTACAGGGAATCAGGGCGTCGGCGCCGAAGGTGGGAGCGCTCCAGGTGGCGGATCGTGTGAGGAAGATCGCGACCAGCAAAGCCATTACCGCTGCTGGCAGGTAACGGCCGATGTGCAGCAGCAACGGGTGTTCATGGTGCCGGGACAGGAACAGGAACGGGATTACCCGGGTGGCAAAGGTGGCGAGGGTGGCGACGGCGATGAAAGCAATGATGTAGCTGGTGCTATCCATGGGGCTGCTCCCCAAAGCTTCCCTTT
>JBMCIH010000264.1:0-4402 GCA_048617055.1 Marinobacter sp.
GAGGCGTCCAGGTCCGACAGCTCACGCAGCCGCTCCAGGTTCTCGACGAACGCCAACCTGCCTAATGAGCCGTCGCAACCGGCTCTACGTCGATAATCTCCACTTCAAACACCAGTGTACGCCCCGCCAGCGGATGGTTGAAGTCCACATCCACCTGATCACCTTCCACGCGACTCACCACACCGGGCAATTCACTCTGGCGGGCGTCGGCGAAGGAGATCATCACGCCGGGCTCAAGCACCATGTCGGCGCTGAACTCATGGCGCTTGAACGTCTGGATATTGCTGGGGTTGTGCTGGCCGAAGCCCTTCTCCGGCGGCACCTCAAACGTCTCCCGGTCGCCGGCCTTCAGGCCCATCAGGTAGGCCTCGAAGTTTTCCGGCAGGTTTTCGTCGCCAATTTCCAGGGTCGCCGGCTGCTTGTCGAAGGTGGAGTCGATGACCTGGCCGTCCGGAAATTTCAGGGAAAAATTTAGGGTTACCCGGGTTCCCTGATCGATGGGCAGTTCTTTCATGGCGTCAGTCGCTCCCATCCGCAGCCGGGTCGGAGGGCTTGCGGAAAATATCGATGATCATCATGCCGGCACCGATGGTGATGGCGGTGTCGGCCAGGTTGAAGGCCGGAAAGTGCCAGTCCTGCCAGTAGAAGTGCAGGAAGTCCACCACATAGCCATGGACCACCCGGTCGTAAACATTGCCGATGGCACCGCCGAGGATCAGGGCAATGGCGACGGCGGTCCAGGTTTCATGGCGCTTCAGTCCTTTGAGCCAGTATATCAGCACCACGCTGACCACCAGAGCCAGTACAATAAAAAACCAGCGCTGCCAGCCGTCGGCATCGGCCAGGAAGCTGAATGCGGCCCCGGTATTGTGAAGCAGGGTCAGGTTGAACAGGGGCACAACCGGTACCGGGTCGCCGTAGGTCAGCATCGCCGTGGCCAGGGCCTTGGTGCCCAGATCCAGGGCAATCACAGCGACCGTCAGCCACAGCCACTTGAGTTTGGTGCCGGTCTGTTCGTTCGTCATGGCAGCGTCCATTCGCCGGAAGCTCCGTCAGGCGAAGGCACGGGTTTCACCCGGGCCTTCCACATTGGTGACGCACCGGCCGCACAGGTCCGGGTACTTGTCGTGCTGGCCCACATCCTGGCGATGGTGCCAGCAACGCTCGCACTTGGCATGGGCCGCCGGGGTCACCTTTACCAGCAGGCCTTCGTGGCCGGTCTGTTCGGCACCTTGCGCGTCGGCAACCGGGCCCACAGTGGCTTCGGAGGTGATCAGGACGAAGCGCAGTTCCTCGCCAAGGTGTTTCAGGCGATCAGCCAGATCACCCTCGCAATACAGGGTCACTTCAGCGCTCAGGGAACCCTTGACCTCGCCCCTGCCCCGGGCCTCTTCCAGACACTTGTTGACGGCCTCCTTGACGCTGTAGATCTCGCGCCAGAAATCGCGGCCCAGGTCAGCATTGTCCGGCAGTGCTGTCAGGCCTTCGTACCAGGTTTCATAGAACACCGTGTCGCCCCGCTCACCGGGCAGGTGCTGCCAGATCTCGTCGGCGGTGAAGCTGAGGATCGGTGCGATCCACCGCACCAGGGCCTCGGCCACATGGTACAGCGCCGTCTGGCAGGAGCGACGGGGCAGGCTGTCCGACGGGGTGGTGTACTGGCGGTCCTTGATGATGTCCAGGTAGAAGCCGCCCAGGGTCGCCTCGCAGAAGTTGTAGATCTTCTGGTAGATGCGCAGGAAAGCGTAGTTGCCGTAGTCCTCGTTCAGTTCCTCCTGCAGCTGCAGGACGCGGTCCACCATCCAGCGGTCCAGGGCGATCATCTGCTCCGGCGCCACCATGTGCTCCGCCGGGTCGAAGCCGTTGAGGTTGCTCAGCAGGAAGCGGGCGGTGTTGCGGATGCGACGATAGCCATCGGCGGTCTGCTTGAGGATGTCCTTCGACACCGTCATCTCGCCGCTGTAGTCGGTGGCAGACACCCACAGGCGCAGGATGTCGGCGCCCAGCTCGTTCATCACCTCCTGGGGTGCGATCACGTTGCCCAGGGACTTGGACATCTTGCGGCCCTTGCCGTCCACGGTGAAGCCGTGGGTGAGCACCGATTTGTAGGGCGCAACGCCGTTCATGGCAATGGAGGTTTTCAGGGATGACTGGAACCAGCCCCGGTGCTGGTCGGACCCCTCCAGGTACATATCTGCCGGGAACTGGCCCAGCTCCGGCCGGGGCCGGAGTACCGACTCGTGGGTGACGCCGGAGTCGAACCACACGTCCAGGGTGTCGGTCACCTTCTCGTAGCGTTCGGCGTCGGCCCCCAGCATTTCGTGGATATCCAGGTCATACCAGGCATCGATGCCGTCCTTTTCGATGGCCTGGGCGGCCTTCTCGATCAGTGCCTGGGTGTCCGGGTGCAGCTCCTGGGTTTCCTTGTTGACGAACAGGGTAATGGGCACGCCCCAGGTGCGCTGGCGGGAGATACACCAGTCCGGGCTCTGCTCGAACATGGCCTCGATGCGGTTCTGCCCCCAGGCCGGCACCCAGCGTACGCCCTTGATGGCCTCCAGGGCGTCGGCGCGCAGGTTCTCTTTGTCCATGCTGATGAACCACTGCGGTGTGGCCCGGTAGATCAGCGGGGTCTTGGTGCGCCAGCAGTGGGGATAGCTGTGCTGGAACTTCTCTGCCCGCACCAGCTTGCCTTCCCGCTCCAGGGCAGAACATACAGGCTCATCGGCCTTGTAGACGTGCACCCCGGCGAATTCGCCGGCGGCTTCGGTGTAGGTGCCGTCGGCGCGGACCAGGTTGATGGTGCCGATACCGTAGGCCTTGCCCACTTCAAAGTCTTCCATACCGTGGTCCGGCGCGGTGTGGACGGCACCGGTACCCGCGTCCGTGGAGACGTGCTCACCGAGAATCACCGGCACCTGTCTGTCGTAGACCGGGTGGTCCAGCGCCAGCCGCTCCAGGGCCTCGCCCTTGCAGGTGCCCAGCACCTGGTACTGCTCCACACCCCAGCGGGCCATAATGTCGTCGACCATCTCCGCCGCCAGGATCATCCGCTCCGGACCGTTGCCGGTATCGGCCTGCACCAGAGCGTAGTCCAGCCCACCATGCAGGGACACCGCCTGGTTGGCAGGAATGGTCCAGGGCGTGGTGGTCCAGATCACCACGGACACGTCCCCTTCCCCCTCGTCGGTGCCAAAGGCTGCCAGGGCCTTGTCCTGATCCACGGCGGTAAAGCGCACATCGATCTGGGTGGAAGTCTTGTCCTGGTATTCCACCTCCGCCTCGGCCAGTGCGGACTGGCCCACCACGCTCCAGTAGACCGGCTTGAAGCCACGCACCAGGTGCCCCTTGGCGACAATCTTGCCGAGGGCTCGGACAATGCCGGCTTCCACCTTCGGGTCCATGGTCAGGTAGGGCTTGTCCCACTCGCCCATCACCCCCAGGCGGATGAAATCGGCCTTCTGGCCCTCAACCTGCCTGGCGGCATAGTCCCGGCAGGCCTGGCGGAAGGTCTTGTAGTCCACCTTGACCCCGGCCTTGCCGATGTCCTGTTCCACCTTGTGCTCGATGGGCAGGCCATGGCAGTCCCAGCCGGGTACGTAGGGGGCGTCGTAGCCCATGAAACTGCGGGACTTGACGATCATGTCCTTGAGAATCTTGTTGACCGCGTGACCGATATGAATGCTGCCGTTGGCGTAGGGAGGGCCATCGTGAAGAATGAACTTGTCCCGGCCTTCCCGCTGCTTGCGCAGGTTGCCGTACACGTCCAGTTCCTGCCAGCGCTTGAGCATGTCCGGCTCGCGCCTGGCCAGGTTACCGCGCATGGGAAAGGCGGTTTCAGGCAGATTCAACGTGTGCTTGTAGTCGCTCATAGTCTCTCGGTCAGTGTTGGTTGGCGACCGTGCCGTGGTCGGCGATCCACGCCCGGGCGTCGTCGAAGTCCCGGGCGATCTGGTCTTTGAGTTCGTCAACAGAATCAAACTTGATTTCGTCCCGCAGCGGGTGGCGGAACGTAACGGCAATACGCTGGCCATAAAGTGTGCCGGCAAAGTCCAGCAGGTGCACTTCCAGCGACGGGTGGCGGCCGTCCACCGTGGGCCGCAGGCCGATGTTGGCAACGCCGTCCCGGTGGCTGCCATCGGGCAGTTCCACATCCACTACATAAACGCCCCGCAGGGGTGCCAGGCGGCCCAGCCGGATATTGACCGTGGGCGCATCAATGGTGCGGCCCAGTTGCCGGCCATAAACCACCTTGCCCCTGATGGTATAAGGGTGGCCCAGCAGGCGCGCCGCCAGGTCCAGGTCATCTTCCTTTAACGCGTTACGGATGCGGGTGCTGCTGACCCGCTCCCCGTCGATGGTGACCGTGCGGGTGTTCTCCACGGAAAACCCGGCCCGCCCC
>JBMCIH010000265.1:0-4381 GCA_048617055.1 Marinobacter sp.
TGCATACGGCCCTCGCCGGTCATGACATACAGGCTGTCGTTTCCATACAGGGCGCTGTAGGGCACCGCAACCACCGAATCCAGCGGTGGGCGCAACACCACCAGCGGCACCATGTCGCCGGGGCGCAGCCCTGGCTGGCTATCCCGCGGGGCAAAGATACCCAGCGGGCCGCGGGGATCGCTCTCCCCCGCAAAACGTTCCAGCCGCAGGCGACGGGTCCGGTCTTCGCTCAGCGCCTCCACCTGCTGGCCACCCGCCAGCTCCGACTCCAGGGCCCCGGCATACCGGCCGGGTATCCGCGCCCGCACCTCCAGGTCACCCGGCCGGTAGAGCGCCAGCAAGGGCGTATTGGCGGTCACGCGGTCGCCTACCGCCACTTCCACCCGCGCCACCACGCCATCGAAGGGTGCCCTGGCGGTGGCTCTCTCCGCATCCCGCCGGACCGTCTGCAGCGCCGCTTCGGCACGCCTCAGGCGCGCTTCCAGGCTGTCGAGCCGGGCCGGATGCTCCGCCAGAGCCTGCTCCCGCAGGGTGACGGCCAGCTCGGCCTGCTCCAGGGCGTCACGGGCGCTGTCCAGGTCCCGCTGTGAGGCCAGGTTGCTCTCCAGCAGCGAGCGGGTCCTTTCCAGCTGCCGGCGGGCACTGTCCCGTATGGCCTGTTCCCGCGCCAGCGCCTTTCGGTCAGACCCGGACCGCACCCGCTCACTGCTGAGCTGGGCCCTGAGGTCGTCCACCTCCGCTTCCGCCTGCTGCACTGCCGGCTGAACATCGGCCGGGTCCAGGGCCACCAGCAGATCACCCCGGGCCACGGTTTCGCCCTCGGCTGCGGGACGCTCGGCGATACGCCCCGCCACCGGCGCTGTTACGGTCATCAGGTCCGGTGCCACTACCTCGCCGTACACCGGCAGCGCCGGCCGGTAGTCATCGAATTCGGCTTTCATCACCTGCACCGGCCATTCCCGTTCTGTCTGACCTGCAGGCTCGGGCTCGGGGCGGGTCAGCTTGAGCAACTGGAACACGGCAATACCGGCGACAATGACAAGCAGGGGAATCAGGCGTCGGATCATGGTGAGGCACTCGTCTGGAATACGATGGCACCGGAGGTAAAACCCGGCCTCTTGCACAGACTGCACAGTATAGGTCAGTTGGCCTGCCAGGCGGTCAGGCACATTGTTGACTCATATCATAAAAAAGCCCTGAACGGAGAATCCGTGCAGGGCCAGACCGGTTTTACCCGCTACTGTGGATACGGGCAACCGCCATTACCCGGTCAGTATATCGTGGCGGTCCGGCGGGGGAATGAGGCAGATGGTCGCAGCCTCTCAGGGCGACAGACGCAGCAGGACACCTTCCCTGTCATCCACCAGCACGTAGACTGAGCCGTCCGGCGCCTGGATCAGGTCCCGGATCCGGCGCTTCATGTCGATCCGCTCCTCAACGGCAATGCGCTCGCCATCCATTTCCAGGCGGACAATGGTTTTCCCGGACAGGCCGCCCACCAGGACACTGCCCTGCCATCCGGAAAATCGATCACCGGTATACTCCATGGCGCCCGACGGGGAGATCACCGGGGTCCAGGTGCGGATCGGCTTGCGGTACTCATCGGTTCCGCTATGGGGTGGAATCGTGTCCCGGTTGTAGTGGGCCCCGTTGCTGACCACCGGCCAGCCGTAGTTCTCCCCGGACTCGATGAGGTTGACTTCGTCGCCACCCAGCGGGCCCATCTCGAAGGTCAGTAACTGGTCTGACTCCGGATGCATCACGGCGGCCAGGATATTGCGGTGGCCATAGCTCCAGATCTCCCCCAGCTTGTCGTCTTCACCGGCAAAGGGGTTATCCCGGGGAATGGAGCCGTCCCTGTTGATGCGTATCACCTTGCCCAGGTTACTGTCGTGGTGCTGTGCAGGCTCGAACCGCATCCGGTCGCCCGAGGTAACGAACAGCTTGCCGTCCGGCCCGAAGGTCAGGCGATGGCCGAAGTGGCCCCGGCCGATGGTCTTGGGCTCCTGGCGCCAGATCACCTCGAGATCCGTGAGCTTATCGCCATCCAGCCGGGCCCGCGCCACGGCACCGCCCCGCAGAATGTCGTCCGAGATGTCCAGGTAATCGCCGAAACGGACATCCCGCATGTCCCGGGTGCCGGAAGGCTGCTGCTCGGCCGCCTCGACGTAGGAGAGGTAGATCCGCTGGTTACTGTCGAAATCGGGGTCCAGGGCCACGTCCAGCAGGCCGCCCTGATCGCCCTGCCCGCGGTAAACCACCTCGGGCACGCCCTCCAGCGGATCCGACAATTCTTCGCCATCGAAAATACGCAGATGGCCGGGCTTTTCGGTGATCAACAGGCGCCCATCGGGCAGCAGCGCGACGCCCCAGGGGAACTCCAGCGTCGCCAGTTCTTCTGTCTTGAGCTCTCCTGCGCTGGCAGAGCGGACAGTCTCGTCCCCTGAACGGTCGTCCGCCCGCACAGCCGCCGCTGTACATAGCGATAAGACCAGAAAGAAGAGCACAACAAACGGGTATGGCTTCGGTATGACGGGCGCCGGCAGCGCCAGGCTGCCACTGCTGCAGGCGCGGGTTGAGAGGGCTGTCATCGGGAACCTCCTGTCCACGGGTGCGTTTTGGCCGGCGAAGATCGCCGCTCCTTCAGCGTAGACGCCGGCGGCCCGGTCGGCCAGCCGGAGCGCGGGCGCCGGCCATGGGCATGGGCCAGGTCGGTGGGGAGCACCGCAGGTATCGGTCAGCCCGCCTCAGGGTTGCCGGCGGCCGGGTTTGAAGTACGGGACCGGCAGGAGACCTCAGGCCCCAAGACCGCCCACCCAGGGATGCTCACAGGCGCACAGGGGCTTACAATGGCTGTCTTCTTGCGGAGGCAGTCAGGTGCATCAGGCCACATCCCTGGAACGTGAATGGCAGGCCTTCTGGCTGGCGGTGGGGTTTCTGACCCGCATCCCGGTGCCGGTGCGGGATCGATTATTCACAGCGGCTGATGAACCAGTGCAGCCTTTACTTTCCTCTGGTGGGGCTTTTTCTGGGCATTCTGTACGCCGGGGCCTTTGCGCTGTTCAGCCTGGCGTTCAGCCCGCTGGTCACCATTGTTCTGGTGGTCATCCTGCACCTGTTCATCACCGGCGCCTTTCATGAGGATGGTCTGGCAGACAGTGTGGATGCCCTGGGGGGCGGGTACACGGTGGAGAAACGGCTGGAGATCATGAAGGACAGCCGTATCGGCACTTTCGGCGCGGTGGCCCTGACCATGGCGCTGCTGAAGGTGGTGCTGCTCGCCGACGCCTCCCGGATCTGGCTCGCCCTGCTGGCGGCCCCGGCCATCGCCCGCCTGACGCCGCTGCTGCTGATGGCCACCCTGGCCTATTTGACCGACCCCGACAGGAGCAAAAGCAAGCCCGTGGCGGATGGCTTCACAAAAGGCAGACTGCTGATCGCGGCCGGGATGACCCTGATCCTTGCCGCACTGCTCTCAGCCTGGCACTGGCCCCTGTTCGGGGGCGCCCTCACCGCCGTGCTGCTGGTGCCCCTGTGCTGGGGGGGCTTACCTGAAAGCCCGGCTGCGGGGTACACCGGGGACACGCTCGGCGCCAGCGTGGTACTCAGCGAGCTGGTGTTGCTGATGTTCCTGTGACACCCGGGCCGAGCCGCTTACCGGTCCTGTTCAGCCCCACGTACGCTGCCCGATGCTGACGGCCC
This sequence comes from Marinobacter sp., assembly GCA_048617055.1. Classification (GTDB taxonomy): domain Bacteria; phylum Pseudomonadota; class Gammaproteobacteria; order Pseudomonadales; family Oleiphilaceae; genus Marinobacter. The sequence goes on from JBMCIH010000265.1 coordinate 3,703, forward strand.
GCGGCGACTGTCGTCACCATAGCCCAGCACCCCTTTCAGGCTGGAAGGCCCTGTCGCTGTACTCTCGCGGATCACACTCAACGAGCCGTCCGTCTCCAGCACAACGGCCTCCACATCCTCCAGGGCCAGAATACCGGATGAACGCACCGCCGAGCGCACTTCATCCCGGGTCACCCGGGCGCGGATCAGCGCATCCGGCAGAAACGTGCCCCGGTACAGCAGCAGTGCCGGCTCCCCGGTGAGCAGCTGGCGCACTGAGCGCACCCGCACACTCGACCAGGTGACAGCCAGCTGGAGCCCGATCAGCAGGGCGAAGGCGGTAGCGCCCTCAGCCAGGGCGATGTCCTTGTTCAGCAGAACCGTGGCCAGCGTAGAACCCAGGGCCACGGTGACAATCAGGTCAAACGCATTCAGCTTGGAAAGCGTTCGCTTTCCCGATACCCGCAGGAAGACCAGCATCACCACGTAGGCGAGCACACCCACAACGAGCGTACGGACCACACCCTGCCACCCGTCAAAAAACAATCCTTCCATTGTCAGCATCTACCTAAAGTTTGCGGATGGCCGCTGTGGCTTTGGCGACGACTTTTTCTTCCTGCAACAGCTTCATGATGAAAAATCAGGAGTCGTGGCGTGAAAATATGGCCTAATTCACGGGTTTGACACCACAGTCACTGGT
>JBMCIH010000266.1:0-4379 GCA_048617055.1 Marinobacter sp.
GTAGGCTGGATGATGAAGACGTCATGGCCGCGAACGTTCTCGTTGATCTCGACGGTGGTCTCACCGTCGCTGAAGCGGCCTACGGTTGCCTGTCCCATGGGTATATGAAGTTTCTGGGCAATAGCCTTGGCAAGTTCCGGGTTGGCATTGCCGGCAAAAATCATCAACTTGGACACGGCGGTATCCTTCTGTAACTCAGCTTTGGATTCAGAGGAAGAGGAAAAAAGGTGGCTGGGGTGGCAGGATTCGAACCTGCGCATGACGGGATCAAAACCCGTTGCCTTACCACTTGGCGACACCCCAGTATCGTGCTGCTCTTTCGGCATCATTCCAGCTCTGTCAGCTTTTTGTGAAGCGGTGAAAGGTTCACCCCTCTAGCTACGAACCCGGTGATGCCGGTGGGTCTTTTTGCCCAGACGTTCCGGGCTTCAGCTTCTGTCGGGAAACGCCCAAAGATGCAAGCCCCGGTTCCGGTTAACCTTGCGGGTCCGAATGTGCTCAGCCAGCCCAGGCTGTTTTTTACCTCCGGATACAGTCGCTTAACCACATCCTCACAATCGTTTCGGTACCCTGAGGCGTCTCCCTCAAAAGCGGGCGCTATTGTGATTCGGGGGGTGTTCCTTGTCAACCCTGGATCAGAAAAAATTTCTCCGGTGCTGATCTCAACTGCTGGTTTTAGCACAACAAACCAGTCCTCCGGCGGGCAGGCCGGAGTGAGCTTTTCCCCCACCCCCTCGCCCAGGGCAGCGCGGCCGCGGACAAACACGGGAACGTCGGCCCCCAGGGCCAGGCCCAGCTCCGCCAGCCGGTCTTCGGACAGGCCCGTCCGCCACAGGTGGTTCAGGGCCAGCAGGGTGGTGGCGGCATTGGAGCTGCCACCCCCCAGGCCGCCCCCCATGGGCAGCCGCTTGGTAAGGTGTATGTCCGCGCCCTGGCGTGCCCCGGTCAGTGCCTGCAGCTGGCGCGCCGCCCTGACAATCAGGTTCTGCTCCGCCGGTACCCCGTGCAGTTCCGGTGACAGGGTGATGCGATCGTCCTGCCGCAGCCGGAACACCAGCGTGTCGCCATGGTCCAGGAACTGGAACAGGGTCTGAAGCTCATGGTAGCCGTCGGGGCGGCGTCCGGTGATGTGCAGAAACAGGTTGAGCTTGGCCGGAGACGGCAGGGTCAGTATGGTCGATGGCTGGTCAGTCATCCCCGGCATCCGTATCCGGCTGCCAGGACGAGACCACCAGGCGCACCAGTTTTTCCCCCTTGCGGGCGGTCAGGCGGGCCGGCAGCTCAGGCATGTCATCCACAAAGCTGCGCCAGCGTTCATAGCGGATGGTCCAGCCCTCCTGTTCGATCTGCGCCAGCTGGCTGTCGCGGTCGAAGGCCAGGCGGAAGTCTCCCTCCGGCGCCGGCAGGCCGCGCACCCACCACACCAGTGCCTCAATGGGCAGCTCCCAGCCGGTGGCGGAGTAGATCAGCCCCTGGGGGTCGGAGGAGGCATAGGTTTCACCGTCCGGCAGTTCCAGCTCGATAAAGCCCGGGCTGCCTTCAAGCCGGGTACGGCCCATGCCCAGGAAGCTGGACGAAAGCGCCAGCTCGTAATGCTCCCGGTTCTGGGTCCACCGGTTGATGACGGCGGACCCGCTGTCGCCGGGCTGGCGCACCGCCAGCTTGCCGGCGAGCTGCCATCGGTTGAAGTCCTGCAGCTCGTCCTGGCGCCCGGCCCAGTCCGCCGGGGGCTGTTCAGTGAGCCCCTCCGGCAGCGGCTGCTGGCGGATGCTGGCGCAGGCGCCCAGAGTCAGTGCCAGTATCAGTACGATGGCCGGTTTCCAGAGAGTGGTCATCGGTCCCATCACAGGTCGTCGACACCCAGGCGCTCCAGGGTCTCCTGCAGCAGTTCATGGTCGGGGTCTTCATCCAGCGCTTCCTCCCAGACCACCCGGGCCTGCGCCCGCCGGTCCAGTTCCCAGAGCACTTCGCCATAATGCGCGCCGATTTCCGGGTCAGGATAAATCTCCCAGGCCCGGCGCAGATAGTCCAGAGCGCCCTCGCGGTCGCCCTGCCGGAACAGCACCCAGCCCATGCTGTCGAGTATCGCCGGATTGTCCGGCTCCAGGGCCAGCGCTTCTTCTATATAGGAACGCGCCTCGTCGAGGCGGTCAGTATGGACCGTCATCACGTAGCCCAGGGCGTTGAGGGCCGTTGGGTTTTTGGCTTCCAGTTCGATCATGGTGCGCAGGTCATCCAGGGATTCATCAATCTGCCCCAACTGCTCAAGGATCATGGAGCGGGTGTAAAGCAGGTTCTGGCTCTGCGGGTGTGCCTCAAGGGCCTCGTCGGCGGCGTCCAGTGCCCGTTCCTCATGACCCTGGCTCTGCAGCAGGTTGATCTCGATCAGCCACAGGGCAGCGGCGTCGTCCGGGTTATCTTCACGTATGGACCGGATCTGCCTGAGCGCCGATTCCAGATCCCCCGACTCGGCCCGCAGCTCGGCGGCCCGGCTGATGGCAGGGTGGTAGTGGCTGCCTTCGGTGACCTGCTCGTAGTAGGTGATGGCCTTGTCGATGTTGTCTCGTTTTTCGGCAATCTGCCCCAGATAGTAGTGGGCCTGGGCGGTTTGCTGGCCAAGGCTGATCAGCCGCTTGAGGTCCTTGCGGGCCAGGTCCAGCTCGTCGTTCTCAATGGCCACCAGGGCCCGGGACAGGCGCAGCCCGTGCTCTCCCGGGAAACGCTCCACCAGGCGGCTGAATTCATCCTGGGCGGCACGAAGCTCATTCTCGGTGACCAGTATGCGGGCGTAGAGGGTGCCCAGCTGGCGGTTGTCCGGGTAGCGACGGGAGCTGGTCTGAAGGTGCTTCAGGGCATCCTCCGCACGGCCGAGGTCGTACAGCAGTTCGCCCTGGAGCACCAGCGCCGGCTGGAACTCCCGGTCTTCTTCCAGCAGGGGTTCCAGCGTCTCAAGACTCTGTTCCGGTGCCCCGGTGAGGTGCTGCAGCAGGGCCCGGCTGTAGCGGATCTCGGCGTTGTCCGGATGGCGCTGCTGGAGGTCGCCGAAAAGGCGGCGCAGCTCACGCTGCTGGTCGGGTGGCATCCGGGGCGCCATGGCCGCCAGGCTGTCGAAGTCGGCATCCCCGCCCATTTCCAGGATCTGTTCCAGGTGATCCAGGGTCGCGCCAAGGTCGCCATCCCGCAGCGACTGGATGGCCGCCGCCCGGCGCGCTTCCTGGCTTTCCGGTGCCGCTTCCAGCCAGGTGTCGGTGAGGGTGCGTACCGCGCTCTGGCTGTTGAGGGATTCGGCAATCAGCAGGGCGCGGCGGATAACACCGGTATCCTCCGACTGCCTTGCCGCTTCCACATAGTTGGCGAGGGTGACATCGTACTGGCCGCGCTGGGCGGCGATCTCGCCGGCCAGCAGCAGGTAGAGTTCCTCGGGGCGGAAGGACCGCCCGGATGTCTGCGGGGCGTTCTCCACCGTAACGGCGGCCTCCTCGGCCTGGGCAGAGTCTGGTTCTGACGTTGTGTCCTGCGTGCCCTTACTGGCGCAACCGGTAAAGGCGAGTAAACTGATAGCGAGAAACAGGGCTTTTCTTGGCATTGGACTTCCTGAAATAGGGGGGCAAGGTTACGCTGCCTGTGCCGATGTTCGCCCTATCATGGCACAAGCCGATGTTCGGCCCAAGTCACCCGGTTCACAGTGAAACCCTCCGCACGCAGGATATACCTCCATTGACAGGTGGCGGTTGGGCCGCTGCGTCGGTAAAATACCGTTTACAAACGTCAAGTCTGCCCTTCTGACCCGGCTTCGGAGTCTGCTCGTTCACTATGGCATTGATAACACTGGGTATTAACCACCGCACCGCGCCGCTGGAAATCCGCGAGCGAGTGGCCTTTACGCCTGAGCGCATGCCGGATGCCTTCCGTGAGCTGCGGGTGGCAACCGGTGCCAGTGAGGCGGCCATCCTTTCCACCTGCAACCGCACCGAGCTTTACCTGGCCGGTGATGACGACTGTGCGCCCATGGTGCTGCGCTGGCTGGCGGGCTTCCATGGCGTGGCCCCGGCGGATCTGGAAAACGCCTTCTATATCTATCGTGACAGCGAGGCGGTACGCCACATCATGCGGGTGGCGGCCGGGCTGGACTCCATGGTGCTGGGCGAGCCGCAGATTCTTGGGCAGATCAAGGACGCCTATGCCCTGGCACGGGAGCATGGTGCCAGCGGCTCCTTCCTGTCGCGCCTGTTCGAGCACACCTTCTCGGTGGCCAAGCGGGTACGCACCGAGACCGCCATCGGTGAGAACCCGGTCTCTGTCGCCTACGCGGCGGTGAGCATGGCGCACCACATCTTTTCCGACCTGTCCCGCAACCGGGCACTGCTGATCGGCGCCGG
>JBMCIH010000267.1:0-4337 GCA_048617055.1 Marinobacter sp.
TATCGCTGGTGAGGCCATAGGGAATGTCCCCTGACTTAAGGCAGCCCTGGAGCGCGATGTGCATAATGATGCCACCGCTGGCGGATGTCGTTCGCGGCGCGCCGGGCGCTGGTTCGGTTATCAGGGTTGACCGATCGGGTTTGCCGGCACTGTCCAGTGCGTGGTCCGTGCGGAACCTCTCCATTCGCTGCTCTCCCTGGTTTGGGTATGGTACGGGGTACTAGGATTGGGTCTTGCCCGGAAGCCAGTTTTCGATATTCGTGACCCGGGCAAAACATTCCACCGAAGACAGCTTGGCCTCCAGCAGATCGTCGGGCATCCGGAAGCCCCCGGCGTGGGCGACATCGACCACCCCAAGCTGGGACCGGTACTGCTGGATGGCCTGACGTTTTACCGCCAGTAAATCGGAAATGTCATGGCTGTAGCCTTGCTCTGCCGCCAGCATTTGCCTGCTCCGGTGTTGCGGGGGCCAGATCTGGTAGCTGAAAAGACGTTCAACGGGGCGGGTACCGACCACCCCGGCCATCAGCCTGGCGGTCCAGCGGTGATCGCCGTGGCAGTCATCTGCGGCTGGCACGAAAACGGTGCGGATGTTCCGGGCGAGGAAGAGCACCTGGATGTGCGCCTGTGCTCGGTGGCAGGCAGCCTCATCGAGCTGCTCCAGTCCTCCGTCCGGCAGGCAGAGCGGCACGATATCGGGCTCGGTAATTCCCAGGGCTCCGAGGGCGAGCCGCAACTCCTGCTGGCGGATCGTCGCGAGCTTTCGTTGCCAGGTAACGTCGCCGGGATGGGACGCCTCGCCATTGGTTATCGACAGCAAGGTAATGGGAACACCGAGCGCAGCACAGCGGCTGATCAGGCCACCACAACCCAGGGTTTCATCGTCCGGGTGGGGAGAGGCAATGAGGATTGGCCCCAAATCGGTCAGGGGTATCCCGGCCTGACCGGCGGCCGTGTTTACAGGGTTGAGCGTGGCGGGTGGGTACAGTACGTCGTTCCTTGCAATACGAGCAATCGTTTCCATGGCGGTCTCCTTGTCCCTGAACTTACTAGTGCCGGCCGGTCGCTGGTATCACTTAGGTTAAATATAGCTATTACCCGGCTCAGGGCACGGGCACGAACTATAACTTTCGGAAACCTGAGGGGTTGAGGAATGGCTTGCTCTGACAGCCCGATAGTGCGACAGCGAGCAGGTATAATGGTTAAGGAAACTTAATGCCGGTCGCGGCCTGGAATAAACAGGAGCCAGCTGACCTTCCTTGTGCCGGAGTTCCTGCACTTCTGCGGGACTACTGATATTGTTTTCCGGCCAGTTGTTGTGCGCCCCGCGCAACCGGCGCCCTGAGGGCCTTAGGTACGGCCCTGGGAGATCGAATTCAGGCTCAGGAAGCTGTCTGCCGGTTGTGCCATCAGCTCCCGGATGGTTTCGCTCTCGAACTGACGCCGGATGTTAATGGCGTAAAACTCCTCATGGACCCCGGGCAGGGCGCCGTAATCCTTCAGATTCCCGTTACGTAACTCATCCCTCACGACTACGGGTGGCAGGATCGCCAGGTGACCGGTATCCCGGGTCAGCAGCCGCATCAGGGCCATGTCATCCACCTCGGCGACGATCCGCGGCTGGAACCGGTGGTAATCGCACAGCTGGTCGAACGCCTGGCGGATGCTGTTGTCGGCTCCTGGCACCAGCAGTGCGCGATCGGCCAGCATGGCCGGGAACCCATCCCGCGTTGCCAGACCGGGGGGGCCGATAATGCTCACCGATTGCCGCGCAATCAGCCGGGAACGCCAGGAGTTCTGGTCATCTCCCTGAACTGCCTGGTTAGCCAGGATCAGGTCCAGGCGGTGGGCCGACAGCCGGCGGAGCAGTTCGTCCAGGTGGCCACTCTGGAGACTCAGTTCCAGATCTTCGCGCCCCAGCAATGGCTGCAGGAAGGCTTCCTGGAAGTTTCTGGACAGGGTGGCGACGGCACCGATGCGAAGCACTTCCCGGTTTGGTCGGGTGCCGGAGGCGAACAGCGCGGCCAGTTCCTCACCCTGGCGGAAAATGTCTTCGGCGTAGGTAAACGCCAGCCGACCGGCCTCTGACAGTTTCAGTCGCCGCCCCTCCCGGATAAAGAGATCATGGCCCAGGCTTTCTTCAAGCTTCCGGATCTGGCCGGAAAGGGCCGACTGGGAGATGTGCAGGGCATTGGCTGCCCGGGTGAGATGCCCGGTGCGGGCAACCTGCCAAAAGTAATACAGATGGTGGTAGTTGAGCTTCATCGGAAATCGTTCTCTATTAGTGAACAAAAATATCAGTATAAACCATTTTTTATATTGAACAGAAAAGCGCAAAGTGCTTCTCATCAGGAGGTAGCGCTTATGAGTTCATTCGGAGAGATCGCATCACTGGTTGTGCTGGCAGCCTGGCTGCTACTTGTCGTATCCCTGTTTGCCGTGGCGGCTCTGTCCGGATGGCTGCGGAACCCGTTGAAACTGGAGCACTGCTGGCGGTTGTCCGGTCAACTGTTACTGGCTTCGATGGGCGTGACCCTGCTGGCAGCGGGCGCGGTTGTTGGCCAGTCGTTTTCGGGCAGTACCATCGCCACCGATGCAGGCCGCCAGTTCGGGCTTTACCCCGATGGCATCAGTGTCTGGATGGCACTGATGGTATCGTTCATCGGCTGGGTGATTCTCCGGTTTGCCAGCACTTACCTGAAAGGCGACCCGGGGCGTGATCGTTTCCTGTCCTGGTTCCTGGTGATTATCGGCAGCGTTCTGGTGCTGGTTTTCACCAGTCACCTGCTGGTGCTGGCCGGTGCCTGGATCGGTATCTCGCTGGCACTGCATCATCTGCTGACACTCTACCGGGACCGGCCTGAGGCACGAATGGCGGCGGTCCAGAAGTTCATTGTCAGCCGCATCGGTGACAGCCTGATTATCATCGGTGTGGTGTTGCTCTATATGCATTACGGCACTTTCCACCTTCCGGACATGCTGTCCATCAGTCGCGGCGGTATCGATAACACCGGAAACCTTACCCTGGCCTCAGTGGCACTGGCGCTGGCGGCAGCACTGAAGTGCGCCCAGATCCCGTTCCACGGCTGGCTGATCCGGGTCATGGAAGCCCCCACACCGGTCTCCGCATTACTTCACGCCGGCGTGATCAATCTGGGCGGTTTTCTCTGGCTGCGGCTGTTTCCGTTGTTCGACGGCTTCACCGTCGGTCACATGATCCTGCTGGTAGTGGGAGGTATCAGCGCACTGGTGGCCGTCATGACCATGATGACCCAGACCTCTGTGAAGCACGCACTGGCCTGGTCCACCTGCGCCCAGATGGGATTCATGTTGTTCGAGATCGGTATGGGCGCCTACACGCTCGCCTTTCTGCATTTACTGGCCCACTCCCTGTACAAGGCGCATTCCTTCCTGGCTTCGGGCCGCACTGTGGTGGTTACCTCCAGGCTTCAGTTCCCGGATGCTGACCGTCCAACCCGTGTGCTGTGGGCTCTGGGTGCCGCTGCAGTGGCGGCCGCCATCCTGGTTGCCGCGCCCCGGATCGTGGAACACAACGTTCTGCTGGGAGCCTTGCTGGTGTTTGCGGTGGCGGCCGCCACGCTGGGTATACCTGCCACGACTGCACCGGCAGAACGACTGAAACTGACCGGCCTGGCGGTCATGCTGGTGCCGGTGTACGTACTCTGCCACCTGGTGATCGGACCGGCAGTACCTGTACACCCCGGGTTCGTGCTGCCGGCAGCAGCCTATGGCGCTGGCGGGGTTATCCTCCTTGCCCTGGCTGTTACCTCACTGCTGGTGTCCCTGGCGCCCCGCCATCCGCTGGCCCGGGAGCTCAAGGTGCACTTTGGCCACGGCCTCTACCTGGAACAGCCCCTTGATCGCCTGACCCGGCGCCTGGCTTCCGGAGCCCTTCGGGTTCCGGCCATGTTTCACAAGGTTCCCCATCGTCCATTCACCCGGGAGGAAAAATCATGAGCGACCCGAATCCGGCGCTGAAGTCGTCCCTTGCCCAGCAGGACGGGTTTCAGGAGGCAGCAGCCCGGGCCTGTGAGCTGGTGGCTCCGGTATGGCCCCTTGACCAGTGGATTGCCGTAAACCCCTTCTGGGGCATGAGACATCTGCTGGCCAGCTCTGCTGACCGGCTGCTGGCGGCAAGAGGAGGCTTTTCCATCCTGATGCCTGCGGCATTTTACCGGGAGGCCAGAGCCGGTGGCCGGATCAGTGACGATGATCTGCGAGCCAGCATGGATGAGTTGGGGGTCGCGGGGGATCTCCGGTTCCATGAGGAGTGGCTGTCACGTCAGCACGCCCCGGTAACCGCAGACCGGTTGTCC
>JBMCIH010000268.1:0-4305 GCA_048617055.1 Marinobacter sp.
GCGCCTCTTCGATGATCTTCTGGTGCCGGCGTTGTACCGAGCAGTCCCGGTCGAACAGGTAGACGCCCCGGCCATGCTGGTCGAACAGCAGCTGTACTTCCACATGGCGCGGTGTTTCCAGGTAGCGCTCCAGCAGCAGCGTCGGGTCGCCGAAGGACGACTGTGCCTCACGACGGGCCGCTTCGACCTGGGGCCGCAGCTCCACCGCATCGCGAACGATGCGCATGCCCTTGCCGCCACCGCCGGCACTGGCCTTGATCAGCAGCGGGAAGCCAATGCGTTCGGCCTGCTGTTCGAAGACGGCCAGGGCCTGATCGTCGCCGTGGTAGCCCGGCACCAGAGGCACATTGGCTTCTTCCATCAGGGCCTTGGCGGCGCTTTTTGAGCCCATGGCGGCGATGGCGCTGGCCGGGGGGCCGATAAAACGCAGACTGGCCTTTTCACAGGCGGCGGCCAGCCCGGTGTTCTCCGACAGGAAGCCGTAGCCCGGATGGATGGCATCGGCACCGCTGGCGCGGGCGGCGGTGAGGATCTTTTCGATATCCAGGTAGCTTTTCGCGGCTTCTGCGGGGCCGATATTGATGGCGGTATCCGCTTCCCGTACAAACGGCGCCCGGGCGTCAGCGTCGGAATAGACGGCGACGGTGCTCAGGCCCATGGCTTCGGCGGTCCTGAATATGCGCCTGGCGATCTCGCCCCGGTTGGCCACCAGCACGGAAGTGATCGGGTTGGTCATGAGGTCACCGCCCAGTGCGGCGTACGCTTGTCAAAGTAGGCCGCAAGGCCTTCCTGGCCTTCTTCACCGGTACGCAGCCGGGCAATCACCCCGGCGGTCTGGCGGATCATCTCCTCCGGGATGGCTCCGCCGGATACATCGGCCACCAGGGCCTTGCCGGCCGCCATGGCAACCGGGCCATTGCGGAGCAGGGCGGCGACCAGCTCCTCCGCCCGGGCCTCCAGGGTGTCGTCCGGCACACGCTCGTGGATCAGGCCCAGTTCCAGCGCTCTCTGTGAGTGGATGACCTCAGCGGTCTGGAAATAGCGGCGGGCATGACGCGGGCCCAGGGTTCGGACCACATAGGGGCCAATGGCGGCCGGGGTCAGGCCCAGGCGGGCTTCGCTGAGGCAGAACTGGCTGTTTTCGGTGCCTATGGCAATATCGGCGGCACAGATCAGCCCCAGGGCGCCCCCGTAGGCGGCCCCCTGCACCAGGCAGAGGGTGGGGCGTTCGAGGCGGTCCAGGGCCTGCATCAGTCCGGCCAGGCGGCGGGCGTCATCGATGTTTTCCTGGCTGCTCAGCCGGGCGGTTCGCTTCATGTAGTTGAGGTCCGCACCGGCGGAAAAGTGCCTGCCTTCACCGGCGAGCACCACCACCCGGCAGCCGGGGTCGCTGCCGGCCGCCTCAATGGCATCGGTCAGCTCACTGATGATACGGTCGTCGAAGGCATTGCGTTTGTCCGGGCGGTTGAGGGTGATGCGGGTAACGCCGCGGCTGTCGGTGGTGCTGATGATGGCGGATTCACTCATGGCGATGCTCCTTACATCCGGAAGACGCCGAAGCGGGTGTCTTCGGCCGGGGCGTTGAGGGAGGCGGTCAGGGCCAGGCCCAGAACCTTGCGGGTGTCGGCGGGGTCGATGATGCCGTCGTCCCACAAGCGGGCGGAGGCGTAATAGGGGTTGGACTGCTCCTCGAACTGGTCGATAACCGGCTGTTTGAAGGCCTGCTCTTCGTCGGCGCTCCAGGATTTCCCCCGGCGCTCCAGACCGGCCCGTTTCACATCCGCCAGTACACCGGCGGCCTGCTCGCCACCCATAACGGCGATGCGGGCGTTGGGCCACATCCACAGGAACCGGGGGTTATAGGCGCGCCCGCACATGCCGTAGTTACCGGCGCCGAAGCTGCCGCCGATGATCACGGTGAATTTCGGCACCCGGGCACAGGCCACGGCGGTCACCATCTTGGCGCCATTCTTGGCGATACCGCCGTGTTCCGCCTGCCTGCCCACCATGAAGCCGGTGATGTTCTGCAGGAAGATCAGGGGGATGCCCCGCTGACTGCAGAGCTCGATGAAGTGGGCGCCTTTGAGGGCGGATTCGGAAAACAGTATGCCGTTGTTGGCCACAATACCCACCGGGTGGCCGTAAAGGTGGGCAAACCCGCACACCAGGGTGGCCCCATAGCCGGACTTGAACTCGTCGAATCCGGAGCCGTCCACCAGCCGGGCGATCACCTCATGGACGTCGTAGGGGGTCCGGAGATCCACCGGTACCACGCCATGAAGTTCATCAGGACTGTAAAGAGGTTCTTGTACTGCCCTGGTTTTCAATGAATTCCCGGGTGTGTGGTTGAGGTTGGCAATGCACCGCCGCGCCCGCTCCAGGGCCTCCTCCTCGGTATGGGCCAGGTGGTCCGCCACACCGGAAATATTGCAGTGCACATCTGCGCCGCCCAGTTCCTCGGCCGAGACCGTCTCGCCGGTAGCGGCTTTCACCAGCGGCGGTCCGGCCAGGAAGATGGAGCTCTGGCCTTTCACCATGATGCTTTCATCCGCCATGGCGGGTACGTAGGCGCCGCCGGCGGTGCACAACCCCAGCACCACGGCGATCTGGGGAATGCCTCTGGCGGACATGTTGGCCTGGCGGTAGAAGATATGGCCAAAATGTTCGGCATCCGGGAAGACTTCGTCCTGCTGGGGCAGGTTGGCGCCGCCGGAGTCCACCAGGTAGATACAGGGCAGGTGGTTCTCCTCCGCCACGGTGAGGGCGCGGATGTGCTTCCTGACCGTCAGCGGGTAGTAGGTGCCGCCCTTGACCGTGGCGTCGTTGGCCACAATCATGCATTCCACGCCCTGGACCCGGCCAATGCCGGCGATAATGCCGGCGGCGGGAACGTCCTCGTCGTAAACGCCGTCTGCAGCCAGGGGCGCGATTTCGAGGAAGGGTGAGCCGGGGTCCAGCAGACGGTTGATGCGTTCCCGGGGCAGCAGTTTATTGCGGCTGCGGTGGCGCTCCTGGACTTCCCGGCCACCGCCTCCGACGACCCGGGCAAGCCGGGCATTGAGATCATCCACCAGGGCGCCCATGGCATTCTGGCGCTGCCGGAATTCCTCGGACTGGGTGTTGATGGTGCTGTGTATGATTGCCATGGCGCCCTCAGTTGGATTCCCGGAACAGTTCCCGGCCGATCAGCATGCGGCGGACTTCCTGGGTGCCGGCGCCGATCTCGTAGAGTTTGGCATCCCGCAGCAGGCGGCCGGTGGGGTAGTCGTTGATGTAGCCGTTGCCGCCGAGGATCTGGATGGCTTCCAGGGCCATCTTCGTGGCCCGTTCGGAGGTGTAGAGGATGGCGCCGGCGGCATCCTTGCGGGTGGTCTCGCCCCGGTCGCAGGCCTGGGCCACGGCATAGAGGTAGGCACGGCTGGCTGCCAGTTCGGTATACATGTCGGCGAGTTTGCCCTGGATGAGCTGGAATTCGCCGATGGGCTGGTCGAACTGCCTGCGTTCGTGCACGTAGGGCACTACCACGTCGAGGCAGGCCTGCATGATGCCGGTGGGACCGCCGGACAGCACCACCCGCTCGTAGTCCAGGCCCGACATGAGTACTTTCACCCCTTCGTTTTCCTGGCCCAGGATGTTTTCTTCCGGTACTTCCACGTCTTCGAAGATGAGTTCGCAGGTGTTGGAGCCGCGCATGCCGAGCTTGTCGAGCTTGGGCCCCCGGGAAAAGCCTTTCCAGTCCCCTTCAACAATGAATGCGGTGATGCCCCTGGGGCCGCCCCGGGCGTCGGTTCTGGCGTAAATGACGTAGGTGTGGGCATCGGGGCCGTTGGTGATCCACATCTTGCTGCCATTGAGGATGTAGCGGTCGCCCTTTTTATCGGCACGGAGTTTCATGCTGACGACGTCGGAGCCGGCGTTGGGTTCACTCATGGCCAGTGCGCCTATGTGTTCGCCGCTGACGAGTTTGGGCAGGTAGTTCTGTTTCTGGGTTTCGGTGCCGTTGCGGTGGATCTGGTTGACGCAGAGGTTGGAGTGGGCACCGTAACTGAGGCCGATGCTGGCGCTGGCCCGGCTGATTTCTTCCATGGCGATGACGTGGGCAAGGTAGCCCATATCGGAGCCGCCGTATTCTTCGCTGACGGTCATCCCCAGCAGGCCCATGGCGCCCAGTTCCGGCCAGAGGTGGTTGGGGAACTGGTTGTCCCTGTCGGTTTGCCCGGCAATGGGGGCGATCTGGTCCCGGGCGAAGCGTTGGACCTGGTCTCTCAGTGTGTCGAGGATTTCGCCGTGGTTGAAATTGAGGGT
>JBMCIH010000269.1:0-4303 GCA_048617055.1 Marinobacter sp.
CCGTCTGCCGTCGTCGCATCTCCCTGCGGGACGTGGCCAATTTCAAGGCCGGCGACGTGATACCGGTGGAAATGCCCGAGGCGCTGGAAATGACCGCCAACGGTATTCCCGTCTACAAGGCCACGCTGGGCACCCGCGACGGCAAGATGGCACTGAGGATCAAGGAACGCACCAGGATTCCGGTGGTAAAAAAGCAACTGAAGGTAGGTAGACATGGCTGACGACAACAAAGACGATCGCGAGCTCAGCGAAGATGAAAAGCTGGCTGCCGAGTGGGAAGCGGCCATGGAAGAGTCCGGCGACAGCGACAGCAAGGATGAAGGCACCGGGGAGGATCGCGCCGACGAATGGGCCGCAGCCATGGCAGAGGCCGAGGATAGCGGCGACGACGCCGGCACCGGCAGCAAGCAGGTGAGAACGGCGCCGATGGAGGATTTTGGCGATGCGCCGGAGCCCGGCAGGCGCGGAGGAGGCTCCGAGCCGGATCTGGATGTGATTCTCGACATTCCGGTGACCATTTCCATGGAAGTGGGCAACACCCAGATTCCCATCCGCAACCTGCTGCAGCTGAACCAGGGGTCGGTCATCGAACTGGACCGGCTGGCGGGCGAACCGCTGGACGTGCTGGTCAACGGTACGCTGATCGCCCATGGCGAGGTGGTGATGGTGAACGAGAAGTTCGGTATCCGCCTGACCGACGTGATCAGCCCCGGCGAGCGCATCAAGCGCCTGCAGAAATGAGCATGCCCCGGCGCACCTCCCCCTTGCGGGCCGTCATCTTTCTGACGCTGATCTGGCCCGCCCTGTCCCTTGCGCAGATCGAGCCCATCCGGGAAACCCCGGAACGCAACGGTTCCGGTCAGGGTGATGCCATTGCTACCCTGGCCACCATGGGCATCGGGCTGCTGGTGGTGGTGGCGCTGATTTTCGGCTGCGCCTGGCTGATCCGGCGCATGAACGGGCTGACCGGCATGAACAGCGGCGCCATGAAGGTAGTCTCGGTGATGGCCCTGGGCGCGCGGGAGCGCATTGCGCTGATCGATGTGGCGGGCACCCAGATCCTGGTGGGCATTACCCCAGGCTCGATCCGTACCCTGCATGTGTTTGACGAGCCGGTAGTGTCTCCGGGGCAGGCGGTGAGCGGCGATTTCGCGAAGAAGCTCCAGGGGCTGATGGGCCGGCACTGGAAATCCGAACGCCCGGAGCACAGGGGAGACGCGGACTGATGCGCTGGCTGTTGATCCTGGCGGGCCTGGCACTGGCCCCGGAAGTATTCGCCCAGGACGGCGTCGGCGGTATTCCCGGCATTCCCGCTGTCACCGTGACGCCAGGGGAGGAGGGGGAGGAATACTCCGTCACCCTGCAGATCCTGGCGTTCATGACGGCACTGACATTCCTGCCGGCCATGCTGATGATGATGACGTCCTTTACCCGCATCATCGTGGTGTTCGCCATCCTCCGGCAGGCCCTTGGTTTGCAGTCAACGCCTTCCAACCAGATCCTTCTCGGGCTGACACTGTTTCTCAGCATCTTCATAATGAAGCCGGTATTCGAGGAGGCCAACCGGGTGGGACTGCAGCCCTATCTGGCGGAGGAGGTGACGTCCATCGAGGCGGTGGAGGCGGCGAGCATGCCCTTCCGGGAATTCATGCTGGCGCAGACCCGGGAAAGTGACCTGGGGCTGTTCATGCGCATTGCGGACGAGGAATACGACACTCCGGAAGACGTATCTTTCTGGGTGCTGATGCCGGCGTTTGTCACCAGCGAGCTGAAGACCGCCTTTCAGATCGGCTTTATCCTGTTCATTCCGTTCCTGATCATCGACATGGTGGTCGCCAGTGTACTGATGGCCATGGGTATGATGATGCTGTCGCCCATCATCATCTCGCTGCCGTTCAAGATCATGCTGTTCGTGCTGGTGGACGGCTGGGCGCTGACCATGGGCTCGCTGGCCGCCAGTTACGGCATATAGGGGAGACCTGCCATGACTCCGGAAACCGTTATCGACATCATGCGGGAGGCTCTCTGGATGATCGTCATGCTGTCGGCACTGATTATCGGGCCGGGGCTGGCGATCGGCCTGGTGGTGAGTACCTTCCAGGCGGCCACCCAGATCAACGAACAGACCCTCAGCTTTCTGCCCCGGCTGCTGATAACCCTGCTGGTGATTATCTTTGCCGGCCCGTGGATGCTCACCCAGCTGATCGACCATGCCGAAGGCCTGATCGGCAGCATTCCGTACCTGATCGGATGAGGCGGGCATGATCCCCGCCGATCTCAGCGCGGACGTCATCAGTCAGTGGGTGGGGCAGCACCTGTGGCCGCTGTTCCGCATCGCCAGTTTCTTCATGGTGATTCCCTTTATCGGCACCCAGCTGGTACCGGCACGCATTCGCCTGGGTCTGGCGCTGCTGACCACCATCCTGATTGTGCCCCTGCTGCCCCCGGTCCCTCAGGTGGAAGCCATGAGTGGCGAAGCGGTGATCATTACCCTGCAGCAGATTCTGATCGGCGTGGGCATGGGCTTTGCGCTCACGGCCCTGTTCCAGCTGTTCGTCATTGCCGGCCAGATGATTGCGATGCAGATGGGCCTGGGCTTCGCCTCCATGAACGACCCGGCGCACGGGGTCAATGTGACCGTTCTGTCCCAGATCTATACCATCACCATCACCCTGCTGTACCTGGGCATGAACGGTCACCTGGTGGCCATCGAGGTCTTTCTGGAGAGCTTCCGTACCCTGCCCATCGGCCTTGACGGGCTGGGGCAGGAGGGGGTCTGGCAGCTGGCCCACCGCATCAGCTGGATGTTCGCCGCCGCTCTGCTGCTGGCCCTGCCGGCGGTTACGGCAGTGTTTATTGTCAATATTTCCTTCGGCGTCATGACCCGGGCGGCGCCCCAGATGAACATTTTCGCCCTTGGCTTCCCGATTGGCCTGATTTTTGGATTATTCGCCATATGGGTGCTGCACGCCAATTTTCTGCCGCACTTTGAGCAGTACACCCGAGAGACTTTCCAGTTTATGCGACAGCTTCAGGGGCAGCCCTGAGGCTGGGTGCATGGGCATGGGCATGGGCATGGGCGGGGTACCTTCTTCCGGAACACGCCCCGCATGTACGTCCCTGTAGGGCTCGAGCGGCGCCGTCCCTGTCGCCTCACGGTTCCGGAAGAAGGTACCCCACCCATGCCCACAAACAGTTGTGAGCCGGATCGATGGCCGAAGAAAACGACAACAGTCAGGAAAAAACGGAAGAGCCCACACCCCGACGACTTGAAAAAGCCCGGGAAGACGGCCAGACCGCCCGTTCCAAGGAACTGGCCACCATGGCCGTTCTGCTGGCCGGCGCGGGCGGCTTGCTGGTGTTCGGCAAGAGCATGGCCGCGTCCATGGAAAGCATCATGCGGGGGGCCTTCGTGCTGGAGCGGGGCGAGATTTTCGATACCCGGTTCATGAGCACCCACCTGATCGGCTCCGCCTGGGAGGCCACCGTGGCCGTCAGTCCGGTTCTGCTGTTGCTGCTGGTCGCCGCCATCGCCGGGCCCATCGGCATCGGTGGCCTGCTGTTCAGCGGCAAGGCCATCGCGCCCAAGCTCAACCGCATGGACCCGATAAAGGGTCTCAAGCGGATGTTTTCCGCACGCTCGCTGGTGGAACTGGTCAAGGCGATACTGAAGGTCAGCCTGGTGCTGGCGGTGGCCATACTCATACTGAACCTGCGCACCGGCGATCTGCTGAGCATCTCCGAGGAACCCACGGTGCCGGCCATGGCCCATGTGGTCTGGACCATGGCCTGGAGTTTCTTTTTCCTGGCCTGCGCCACCATTGTCATCGCGGCGATTGATATCCCCTTCCAGATCTACGATCACCAGAAAAAGCTGCGCATGACCAAGCAGGAGGTGAAGGACGAGTACAAGGACACGGAAGGCAAGCCGGAGGTGAAGGGCCGGATCCGCCAGCTGCAGCGGGAAATGGCCCAGCGCCGGATGATGGCCGACGTGCCCGGGGCGGACGTGGTCATCACCAACCCCACCCATTACGCGGTGGCCCTGAAGTACGACCAGAAATCCATGGGCGCACCGGTGGTGGTGGCCAAGGGCTCCGACGAGGTGGCCTTCAAGATCATGGAGATCGCCCGGGAGCACAAGGTGGAGCTGCTGCGCACTCCACCACTGACCCGCGCGGTCTACCACAACACCAAGGTCGGCGAAGAGATTCCCGACGGGCTCTACATGGCCGTCGCCCAGGTACTGGCCTACATCTTCCAGCTCCGCCAGTTCCGCAAGGGTCACGCCACCAAACCCACC
>JBMCIH010000270.1:0-4252 GCA_048617055.1 Marinobacter sp.
GCTGGCGTCATCGATCGGCGACACGCGGCCCCCGTCTGCAGTTGCCGCCCCTTCATACTCCGCAATCAGTCGACGGGCTTCAAGGTAGTCGTCATCATCCACCTGTACATTGGTAAAACCTGCGGCGCCGATTTCACCCATAGCACCCTGCAGGTAGTGGCCACCCACATGGGTTTCTATGCCATGAGCGCCAAGCAGGCCGGCGATGATATGGGCCTCTGTGAGGTCCCGGGCATTGTAGGCTATCTGCATGGCCTGCCCCCCGTTCCGGTACGGAAGCTCACCGCGGCATCCACAGCCGCCGCGGACATACTTCCAGTGTAGTCACTGCTGAAGGCCTGTGTGCGCTTTTACGCATTTTTCACCGGAAACGGCTAGACTTTGGAAAAAACGGAAATAAGGAAACCAGAACATGGAGCTGCTCATACCCGGACTGATCATTTTCCTGGGTGTCCATTCCCTGTCCATCGTCAATGAGCCGCTACGCAACCGGCTGGCGCGGTCCATGGGGGAAGGCCCTTTCAAGGGTGTCTACTCCCTGGTCGCCGTCATTGGCCTGGTGCTGATCGTATGGGGCTACGGCGCGGCCAGGATGGACCCCACCGTGCTGTACAGTCCGCCGGCGTGGTTGCGGCATCTGTCGATGCTGCTGCTGGTTCCCGTGTTTCCGCTGCTGTTCGCGGCCTACCTGCCCGGCAGGATAAGCGCTACCCGGAAACACCCCATGCTGGTGGCCGTGAAGCTGTGGGCGGTGGCCCACCTGCTGGCCAACGGCATGGCTCATGATGTCCTCCTCTTCGGTGCTTTCCTGGTCTGGGCGGTGGTGGATCGCATTTCCCTGAAACGCCGCACCCCCAGAGCCACCCCCGCCCTGCCGGCGAGGCCCTTCAACGATGTGGTTGCGGTGGCCGGCGGCCTGATTGTATATGTGCTGTTTGTAGTCTGGGCTCACCAGTGGCTGATTGGCGTGCCGCCCATGTAGCCCAAAAACCCGGACAGCAGCCGTATTGACTTGAACGTGAGCAAGGCGCCGGTTCCACGAGTGTCAACCGCAGGAGTCAGATCCATGAAAATAGGAATACCCAAGGAAGTCTATCCGGCCGAACGCCGGGTGGCCGCCACCCCGGCGTCGGTCCAGAAACTGATCAAGCTCGGTTACACCGTGGTTGTGGAGGCGGGGGCCGGCGAGGCAGCCGACTACAGCGACCAAAGTTACCAGGACGCGGGGGCAGCCATCGCTGTGGACACCCTCTCCCTGTGGCAGGAATCGGATATCATTCTAAAGGTCAGGGCACCAACCGACCACCCCGCCACTGGCAAACACGAACTGGACATGATCCGGAAGGGCGCCTACTTGGCGGGCTATATCTGGCCGGCCCAGAATCCGCAGCTACTGGAAAAGCTGGCGCACCGGAGGGTCAGTGCCTTCGCCATCGATGCCCTGCCCCGTATCAGCCGGGCCCAGAAGATGGACGCCCTCAGCGCCATGGCGAACATTGCCGGCTACCGGGCAGTGATCGAGGCCGCCAACCGGTTTGGCCGTTTCTTTACCGGTCAGGTTACCGCCGCCGGCAAGGTACCGCCGGCGAAGGTGCTGGTGATCGGTGCCGGGGTGGCCGGTCTGGCCGCCATTGGCACTGCCAACAGCATGGGCGCTGTGGTGCGGGCCTTCGACACCCGCCTGGAAGTGAAGGAACAGGTGCAAAGCATGGGCGCGGAGTTCCTGGAGCTGGACTTTGGCGACGAGGAGGGCAGTGGCAGCGGCGGCTACGCCAAACAGATGAGCGACGCGTTCATCCAGGCAGAAATGGCGTTGTTCGCCGAGCAGGCCAAAGAGGTGGATATCATCATCACCACCGCCCTGATTCCCGGCAAGCCTGCCCCCAAACTGATCACTGCCGACATGGTGAGGTCCATGAAACCCGGCAGCGTGATCGTGGACCTGGCCTCCGAGCGGGGTGGCAACTGCGAGCTGACCGAGCCCGGCGAGGTGGTGGAGAAACACGGGGTGCACCTGATCGGCTACACCGACCTGCCCAGCCGCATGGCCAAGGTGGCCAGCGATCTCTACGCCACCAACCTGACGCACCTGATGACGGAGCTGACGCCGGAGAAGGACGGTCAGCCTCTGGTCAATATGGACGATCCCGTGATCCGTGGCCTCACCGTGGTTCACCAGGGCGACGTTAGCTGGCCGCCACCCCAGCCGGAAGCCCCGGTCAGCACTACGCCTCCGCCGGGTACGGAAGAGCCATCTCCGGCGGTGCCGGGTAAAAAAGGCCCGTCGCCGGTCAAACAGGCCGCGGGCAAGATCGCCCTGCTGGCGGTAACCGCCCTGGCCCTCTACGGGGTCGGTGCCTATGCCCCGGAAAGCTTCCTGCGACACTTCACCGTGTTCGTGCTGGCCTGCTTTATCGGCTGGCAGGTAATCTGGAACGTCACGCCATCACTGCACACCCCGCTGATGAGCGTCACCAATGCCATCAGCGGCATCATCGTTATCGGTGCACTGCTGCACCTGGCCCAGGCGGAACATGGTGCCGTGGGCATACTGTCGTTCGTGGCGGTACTGATCGCCATGATCAACGTAACCGGCGGGTTCCGGGTAACCCACCGTATGCTCAAGATGTTCCACAGGTAGGAGGCCAGATACATGAGTAGCGGACTGATCAGCGTTGCCTACGTGGTGGCCAGTATCCTGTTTATCCTCAGCCTGGGGGGCCTGGCCCACCAGGAATCGGCCCGCCGCGGCAACTGGTACGGTGTGGCCGGTATCGTCATCGCGCTTGCCGCCACCATGGCGGGCTTCGAGCCCGGCGCCCTGACCTGGGTGATCGCCGCCATGGTGATCGGCGCCGTCATCGGCCTGCCCATTGCCAACAAGGTGGAAATGACCCAGATGCCGCAACTGGTGGCCCTGCTGCACAGTTTTGTGGGGCTGGCGGCGGTACTGGTGGGCTTTGCCAGCTATATCGATCCGCTGGTGCCCAAGACCGGGGTGGAACACACCATCAAGCTGGTGGAGATCTTCGTGGGCATCTTTATCGGCGCGGTGACCTTCACCGGCTCACTGGTGGCCTGCGGCAAACTGGATGGCCGCATTGACAGCAAGGCGCTGACCCTGCCCGGGCGCCACTGGATGAACCTGGCGGCGGTGGTGGTCTGTGTGCTGCTGGGAGCCGCCTTCCTGGACAGCGACAGCATGGCCCTGAGTATCGGCCTGCTGGTGCTCATGACGGTGATCGCCGCGATTCTGGGGGTACACCTGATCATGGCCATCGGTGGTGCCGACATGCCGGTAGTGGTTTCCATGCTCAACAGTTACTCAGGATGGGCGGCAGCCGCCATCGGTTTCATGCTGGGCAATGACCTGCTGATCGTCACCGGCGCGCTGGTGGGCAGCAGCGGTGCCATCCTCAGCTACATCATGTGCCGGGCCATGAACCGGTCGTTCATCAGTGTGATCCTGGGGGGCTTTGGTCAGACGTCCTCGGGCACCACCGCCGGGGGTGAGGACCAGCCGGTGCAGGAAATCTCCGTGGATGAACTGGCCGAGGAGCTGCGTAACGCCAGTTCAGTGATCATCGTACCCGGCTATGGCATGGCCGTGGCCCAGGCCCAGAATGGTATCAGCGAGATCACCCGGGTGCTTCGCGATCAGGGCGTGAACGTGCGCTTCGGCATTCACCCGGTGGCGGGCCGGCTGCCCGGGCACATGAATGTGCTGCTGGCCGAGGCCCATGTACCCTATGACATCGTGCTGGAAATGGACGAGATCAATGACGACTTCCCGCAGACGGATGTGGTGCTGGTGATCGGCGCCAACGATACGGTCAACCCGGCGGCCGCGGAAGACCCGGACAGCCCCATCGCGGGCATGCCGGTGCTGGAGGTGTGGAAGGCGCGACAGGTGGTGATCCTCAAGCGGGGCATGGCCACCGGCTACTCCGGTGTGGAAAACCCGCTGTTCTTCCGCGACAACAGCCAGATGCTGTTCGGGGACGCCAAGGATTCGGTGGACAGACTGCTGGGAGCACTTCGTAGCTGAAGCGGGAGAGGGTCCAGTAAAAAGCGGCCAGGCCTGAATTCAGGACCTGGCCGCTTACAGGCTGATAATCACACGCCTGAACTCAGTCAGTGGTAGTGGCGGGCACAGTCGACCAGCTTCCTGGCAAGGGCCTCGTCCTGGCAATGATCCGCAATGTCACCCACCGTGACAACCCCGGTCAGATCCTTGTCGTCCGGGTTGTTG
>JBMCIH010000271.1:0-4251 GCA_048617055.1 Marinobacter sp.
AGCTGGTGCTATCCATGGGGCTGCTCCCCAAAGCTTCCCTTGCGCCAGCGGTACTGGGCCAGCAGGGCCCCCGTGGCCAGTATGACGGCGCCGATCAGCTGGTGGGCCGCCGGCAGCAGGGCAACGGCGATGGCGGCGGCAAGGGCGCCCGCCCACAGGGGAAAAGGTTCGCTCAGGGCCTTGTACTGCTCGATGGCCAGTACGATAAACAGCGCCACCAGGGCGAATTCGATACCGGTGCTGTCGAAGCTGATGTTATCCCCCAGCAGTGCACCCAGCGCACAGCCGGCTATCCAGTAGCTCTGGTTCATCAGCGCGATCAGAAAATCGTTATGCTGCTCCTCGTTCCGGGGGCCGGGGCGGGGACGGCTGGTGAGCAGCGAATAGGTTTCATCGGTGAGGCCGAAGATCAGGTAGAGCTTTCGCCAGCCTGCGTCCCGGAACTGTCCCAGCAGCGACAGCCCGTAGAACAGGTGGCGGGCGTTCAGGACGAACATGGCCACGAAAACTTCCAGCAGGCCCGCCCCGGCGCCAATGAGGCTGACGGCGAGAATCTGGCCCGCACCGGCGTAGATGGTCAGGCCCATCAGGGGTGCGTACCACCAGGCATAGTCCAGCTGGGCGGTAAACAGCACCCCGAAGGCCATGCCCAGGGGCAGGTACCCGAACAGGATCGGCAGAGTCTGTCGAAACAGGGCGGCGTTCATGGTTTTCCGTGGGGTCCCGGCGCAATGAAAAGCCGCCTATCATACCTTGCCGGCCAGCGCCTGCCTATTATTGTTTGGAGCCTACTTGGTTTACATTTTTTCACAGGAAATCGGTGGGTTGGCCGGCTGTTGAAACCAAACTGTCACAAGCCGAACTTAGTGTGCCAGCATTGGATTTAATGCGGAGTTCCCATGTTTGCCACTGTTCGCGCCCGTATATTCACCTTTGCCTTCCTTGCCCTGACCGCACTGGCCGCTCTCGGGGCGATAAGCTGGTCCGTCATTGCCCAGTCATCACGGGCCACCGATGCCCTCGTCAATGAGGAGCTGGCCCAGAACTGGCAGCTGGCGGCGCTTGAGGATGATCTCAGGCAACTGCAGGACCTGTCCTACAAGACCAAGGCACAGCTGCTTCTGTGGGATGAGATTGACGGCATCTTCGGTGAACTTGAGGCGGGTATACCCGGGCGCTGGGAGAGCCTTGTTGATAGCCCGGGCCTGTCGGACTGGGCAACGGGTCATCGAACGGACTATGACCGGATTCAGGCCCTTTTAGGTGCGATAGGAGAGGGCATCCATGACCGATCCTACTACCAGGTTGGTCAGGTGGTGGACTTCCAACTGATGCCGGCGGTAGAGCCGTTGCTGACAGCCATCCGTGAGGAGCAACTGCATCGCCGTGACACCATCGAACACAGTGCTGCCAGCCTGCTTGCGTTTATGGAGCGCCAGGGGGGCTACCTTCTGGTGGGTTCTTTGCTGTTCCTGCTGGTGGTGCTCGGTATGACGCTGTGGCTGCGACATACGGTGATTCTTCGCCTGCGCTTCACCGAGCAGGTATTGCGGCAGATGGAAGCAGATTCGGATCTTCGCGAGCCCCCCGAGGTTTCCGGAAGGGATGAAGTAGCCGGTGTGGGAGCCGCCATAAACGGACTGGTCACCCGGTTTGGCCAGTTTATTCACGATATTCGCCGGGCAGCCGCCTCGCTGGACGATCGCGCCCGCACCCTGGAGGACGAGGCCGAGACGGTCCAGCAGGCCGCTGCCAGAACACGGAACCAGGTCGGCGATGTTTCCGGTTCCATGGCGCAAATCGCCGCCCAGGCCAACCGGGTGGAAGAGGTGGCGAAAGCCTCCCGTGACACCATCGCCACCGCAACGGAGGGAAACCAGAGCGTGCAGACCGGCCTGCAGCGATCCGAGAAGGCGGCTGATTCCACCGTCACCGTCATCGGCGAAGTCTCTGACGCCATCCAGGTCCTGGCAGGGTCCGCCGGCAAGGTACAACAGGTGGTCAGCGTGATTGCCGAGATCGCCGAACAGACCAATCTACTGGCGCTGAATGCCGCCATCGAGGCTGCCAGGGCCGGGGAGCATGGCCGCGGGTTTGCGGTGGTTGCGGATGAGGTCCGTACACTGTCCCGGCGTACCTCGGATTCCACCGGTGAGATCCGCCAGTGGGTGACGGACCTGGTGGGCAACGTGCAGAGTATTGAGCAGCGGCTGACGGAAATGCGCGGAGCCGGTGATGAAAACCGTTCTGAACTCAGAGGGCTGCGACAGCATCTTGAACACCTGGATGAACATTTCGCCCGTCTCGCCGCCTTCAGCAAAGACATTGACAGCGCCGTCTTCGCCCAACGTGAAAACATCGATCAGGTGGGGCAGCGGTCCCGGGCCCTTACCGGAAGCGCTGACCGGCTGGTAGATTCCGTAGCCCAGACCCGCGGTGTCAGCGACGCCCTTCGCCTGGAGTCCGCATCCATCCGGGACATTGTCGCCCGGTTTGTCGTTTAATAATTCGCCTTTTCTGATGCTCACAGGCACGAGAGCTGTACCAAAGTTCCTGGCAATGCGCCGGTCGGTGTTCCCTTCAGCCGCCGTCTTGCGCCCGTGACTGTAGAAGGCGCGAAAAGACCGTCTTAAGGCGTCACATTCCACCAGTCTGCCCGGACTTTCTCACAAACCACTGTCGGTTCCGTTATCATGGCTCCAACAATCGATTTTGGAGGCCGTTATTGTGGAGGACACCGGAAAGACCCCTGACCAGGACCCTCGCCAGGAACCCTTTGTCGTGGATACGTCATTGCTGGCCGAGGACCAGCTTGAAGGCCTGGTGCAGGAATACTGCACCCGTTACCACGGCCTGAATGACCAGGAAAGTCCGCTGCAGGAGCAGAGCCGGGTGCTGGCGGCGGTCAGGCGGGGTGATCTTGTGGTCTGGTTTGACCCTGTGGAGAACACCGCCGGGCTGGGGCATCCGCCGGCAGCATAAATCCTGTGTATGAGAGGATATAACCGCCAGCCGGTTCTGTTGGTGCGGGTTCCCCTTTATCATGACCTTCCCGAAAACCCGGCGCCCGTGACCGGTGTGCCGGTGGCTGATCAACAATAATTGGAAGCATGCCCATGGCCAGTTTTCGCAGTGTTCTTATTGCCAACCGTGGTGAAATTGCCATCCGCATCGCACGAACCCTGTCCGAAGCAGGTATCCGCTCCGTGGGGGTCTACGCCCCGGATGATGCAGCGTCCCTCCATGTGCGCCGGGTTGACCATGCCGTTGTCCTGAGCGGGCAGGGCGTTGGGGCCTACCTGGACGCCCCTCAGATGGTCCGCCTCGCCCGCGCCGAGGGGTGCGATGCCATCCATCCCGGTTACGGCTTCCTCAGCGAGAATCCGGATTTCGCCCGGCGCTGTGAAGAGGCGGGAATCACCTTTATCGGTCCGGCGGCCCCCTGTCTTGAGTTACTCGGTGACAAGGCCCGGGCCCGTGAACTGGCCCAGGAATGCAGCGTGCCCCTGGCCACCGGGACCGCCGGCGGTCTGACCCCGCAAAAGGCAGCGGAATTTCTGCAACAGCTCAAGGACCGGCACGGCGACAGTGCCGCCATGATGCTCAAGGCAGTAGCTGGCGGTGGTGGGCGCGGCATGAGGCCTGTGTTCAGTGTGTATGAGCTCGAAGAGGCCTGGCACGCCTGCCAGCGGGAGGCGCAGCGGGCCTTTGGCAATGATTCGCTCTACGCTGAACGCCTGCTGACCCGCGCCCGGCATATCGAAGTCCAGGTGCTGGGGGATGGGAACGGCGATGTGGCCCATCTGTGGGACCGGGACTGCAGCCTGCAGCGGCGCCGCCAGAAACTGGTCGAGCTGGCGCCGGCGCCCCATCTGGAGCGCCGCCAGCGCCAGGGCATGATCGGGGCGGCCCTGCGCATGGCACGGGCGGCCGGTCTCCGGGGCCTCGCCACCATCGAGTTCCTGCTGGACACCGACACCGGTGACTTTGTGTTCATGGAAGCGAACCCGCGGCTTCAGGTGGAGCATACGGTGACCGAAGTGATCAGCGGACAGGACCTGGTGGCGGTGCAGTTTGCCCTGGCATCCGGACAGTCCCTGGCGCAGCTGGGCCTGGACAGTACCCCGGTGGAACCGTCGGGGCAGGACAGCGCGGTGCAGGTCCGTATCAACCTGGAAACCCCGGGGCCGGACGGTCAGGCAATGCCGGCTTCCGGCACCCTGACTGTGTACGAGCCCCCGGGCGGGCCCG
>JBMCIH010000272.1:0-4226 GCA_048617055.1 Marinobacter sp.
AGGACTGGTGGCCCGCCGACTGGGGTCACTATGGCGGGCTGATGATCCGCATGGCCTGGCACTCCGCGGGCACCTACCGGATCGCCGATGGCCGGGGCGGTGGCGGTACCGGCAACCAGCGTTTTGCACCCCTTAACTCCTGGCCGGACAACGTCAGCCTCGACAAGGCCCGCCGTCTGCTGTGGCCGATCAAGAAAAAGTATGGCAACAAGCTCAGCTGGGCAGACCTGATGATTCTGGCCGGTACCGTGGCCTATGAGTCCATGGGCCTGCCGTCCTATGGCTTTTCCTTTGGCCGCGAGGATATCTGGCATCCCGAGAAGGACATCTACTGGGGCGCGGAGAAGGAGTGGCTGGCGCCTTCCGATGAGCGCTATGGGGATGTGAGTAACCCGGAGAGCATGGAAAACCCGCTGGCGGCGGTGCAGATGGGCCTGATTTATGTGAACCCCGAAGGCGTCAATGGCCAGCCGGACCCGCTCCGGACCGGCCAGCAGGTTCGCGAGACCTTCGCCCGCATGGCCATGAACGATGAAGAAACCGTTGCCCTGACCGCCGGTGGCCACACGGTGGGCAAATGCCATGGTAACGGCGACGCCAGCAAACTGGGTCCCGAGCCGGAGGCGGCCGACGTGGAATCCCAGGGCTTCGGATGGGCCAATCCCAACAAGACCGGCCACGGCCGCTACACCGTGACCTCTGGAATTGAAGGCGCCTGGACCACCCATCCGACCCGTTTCGATATGGGCTTCTTTGACCTGTTGTTCGGCTACGATTGGGAACTGAAGAAGAGCCCGGCCGGCGCCTGGCAGTGGGAGCCCGTCAACATCCGGGAAGAGGACAAGCCGGTGGATGTGGAGGACCCGTCCATCCGCTACAACCCCATCATGACAGACGCCGACATGGCCATGAAGATGGACCCGAAGTACCGGGCCATCTGTGAGAAATTCATGGCGGACCCGGACTACTTCCGCGATACCTTCGCCCGGGCCTGGTTCAAGCTGACCCACCGGGACCTGGGACCGAAGAGTCGCTATATCGGGCCGGAGGTGCCGGACGAGGACCTGATCTGGCAGGACCCGGTTCCGGCCGGCAATACCGATTACTGTGAGGAAGTGGTCAAGGCCCTGATTGCCGACAGCGGTCTCAGCATCGGCGAGATGGTCAGCACAGCCTGGGACAGCGCCCGTACTTTCCGTGGCTCCGACATGCGGGGCGGCGCCAATGGCGCCCGTATCCGCCTGGCGCCCCAGAAGGACTGGGAAGGCAACGAGCCCGAGCGGCTGGCCCGGGTACTGCAGGTGTACGAGAAGATCGCTGCGGACACCGGCGCCAGCGTGGCGGACGTCATTGTGCTGGCCGGCAGTGTGGCCATCGAGAAGGCGGCCAGGGCCGCCGGCCATGAGATTCGCGTGCCATTCCTCAAGGGCCGGGGTGACGCCACCGACGAGATGACCGACGCCGAATCCTTTGAACCGCTGGAGCCGGTGGCGGATGGTTTCCGCAACTGGCAGAAGAAAGACTATGTGGTCAAGCCGGAAGAGTTGCTGCTCGACCGTGCCCAGTTGCTGGGCCTGACGGCACCGGAAATGACGGTACTGATCGGCGGTATGCGGATGCTCGGCACCAACCATGGCGGCACCCGCCATGGCGTGTTCACCGACCGTGAAGGCCAGCTCACCAATGACTTCTTCGTCAACCTGACTGACATGGCCTACCGCTGGCAGCCGGTGGACAATGGGGTCTATGAGATCCGCGACCGCAAGTCGGACCAGGTGAAGTGGACCGCCACGAGGGTGGACCTGGTATTCGGTTCCCACTCGGTGCTGCGTTCCTACGCCGAGGTCTATGCCCAGGACGACAATCAGGAGAAGTTCGTCAGGGACTTCGTGGCTGCCTGGACCAAGGTGATGAACGCCGACCGCTTCGACGTTCAGCAGTAATTCCACCCGAAAAGGCCGGGCATCCTGAATCCGGGATGCCCGGCCTACCATCTTCCCGCCGGATTCCTTACAATCCCGCTCCGTCTGATTTTTGATCAGCACGTCCCCTTTCGATCCCTGGAGTATGCATGCGAATTATCCTTGCCCCGATGGAAGGGCTGGTTGACGCGCCCATCCGCGAAACCCTGACCGGGGTTGGCGGTATCGACCGGTGTGTGACCGAGTTCATTCGTGTGACACACGGCATGTTGCCGCCCCGGATTTTCTACAAGTATGCGCCGGAGTTGCACCGCAATGCCGTGCCCCGGGCCGGTGTCCCGGTGGCGGTCCAGCTGCTCGGTTCCAGCCCGGAGATGATGGGCCGTCACGGGGCCCGGGCGGCGGAGCTGGGGGCCGGGCAGGTGGACATCAATTTCGGCTGTCCGGCCAAGACCGTCAACCGGCACAAGGGCGGCTGCGTGCTGATGCGGGAGCCG
The DNA here is from genome assembly GCA_048617055.1 of Marinobacter sp. Taxonomy (GTDB): domain Bacteria; phylum Pseudomonadota; class Gammaproteobacteria; order Pseudomonadales; family Oleiphilaceae; genus Marinobacter. Next base: position 2,420 of record JBMCIH010000272.1, read on the forward strand.
GAGCTGATGCACGACATTGCCGCCGCCGTTCGCCGGGCGGTGCCCGCCGCCATCCCCGTCACCGCCAAGATGCGCCTGGGCTACGATGACCGGAGCATGGCCGTGGCCTGCGCCCAAGCGGTGGCCGCCGCCGGCGCTGCGGAAATCGTGGTTCACGCCCGCAGCAAGGTGGACGGCTACCGCCCGCCTGCCTATTGGGAAGAGATTGCCCGGGTGAGGGAGGCGGTCAGCAGCCACGTGATTGCCAATGGCGAGATCTGGACCGTGGAGCAGTACTGGCGCTGCCGGGAGCAGTCCGGCTGCGACGACGTCATGATCGGCCGGGGGCTGATCGCCCGCCCGGACCTGGCCCGGCGTATCAAAGCCAGCCAGAACGGCGAAGACCTGCCCGGCATGAGCTGGCAGCAGGTGGTGCCATTGATGGCGGACTATGCCGCCGCCCTGCAGACACGGCTGGAGGACCGCTATGTTACCGGCCGCCTCAAGCAGTGGCTGAACTACCTGCGCCTGGGTTTCCCGGAGGCCGAAGCCCTCTGGCCCCGGGCGCGGCGCCTTCGTGAGGTCGGGCCCATGCTTGCCTGCCTTGGTGCCCCGGACCGCTCCCGGGCGGCCTGACGGAGCCGTTCAGACCGGCTCCAGCGGGCCCCAGTTCTTGCGGTTGGCCAGGAACTGGGGCCGTGGCTTATTGCCGCAGAACGGATCCACCAGCGTATTCTCCACACTGTTGTAGACAAAGAACAGGTTGCTCCTTGGCCAGCAGGACATGTTGGCATTGGAACCGTGGAGTGTATTGCACTCGAACAGGATCATGGACCCGGCCGGGCCCTTGGGCGCCTCGATGCCATGCTCGTCCATCAGCCGGGTCAGGCTGGTAGTGTCGGGGACGCCGATGTACTGGCTCTTGAGGGATTCCCGGTAGTTGTCCTCCGGCGTGCGGCCGACGCAGGGAACAAAGACCTGGTGCGAGCCGGGAATCAGCATCAGTGGGCCGTTGAACTCATTGTTATCCGTTAACACGATGGATGCGCTGACACTTCGCATGCGGGGCATGCCATCCTCGCTGTGCCAGGTTTCAAAGTCCGAGTGCCAGTCAAAGCCCTTGCCCTTGAACCCCGGTTTGTAGTTGATGCGCGACTGGTGAATATACACCTCGCTGTCGAGCAGCTGGCGGATCATGTCCAGCAGCCGGGGGTCACGGGTAAGGCGGTCGAACCTGTCGGAGACCTCATGGATGCCGAAAATGGAGCGGATTTCCTGCTTGCCCGGCTCCAGGATGGTGCCCTCGGACAGCTTCAGGTCCTCGTCATCCTCATAATCCCTGAGTTCATCAAGGAACTTCTGCATCTCATCCTGTCCGTAGAACGACTCGAAGAACAGAAAGCCCTTCTCTTCGAATTCGGTGACCTTTTCCCGGCTGAGCGGACCATCGGTGCGACGTTCATCGGGCGTGTGCACCACCGGGTCCAGCCGTTCGAACATGCCCAGCTTGCGCTCAAGGCGGGTGGGGAACTGATCCTGCACTCGGCTCATGATTCTGCTCCTCGGCAAAAAGGGGTGTTCTGTACAAAGGTAGCGCCGAATCCCGGGCCCGGAATCCTGCGTTGCAGGATGGTAACCTTCCGCCACTCCCTTCCAGCCCTCTGTCCTCCGGTTCCCGGCACGGACACCCCACCGGAGGCACCAGTGGCGCCTTGAAAATACCCGGAAACAGGCCAAGGCTTGAGGTAACAGCCAACCCAGTGGAGGGAGCCTGATGGTCGAACCGGATACCCGCAATTCCCGCCCCGTTTACCTCGTGGACGGAGCC
>JBMCIH010000273.1:0-4226 GCA_048617055.1 Marinobacter sp.
GCCATGCTCGTCCACGTGAATTTCCTCGCCGGCGGCGCAGGTCACCGTGGCGGTCTGCAGGCCCGGCATGGCGGGCTTGGGAATGCGGGCCGGCACGCAGGGCTGGTTGGCCGGGCGACACAGGAACTCGTTGTGGTACTCCAGGGTACCCCCGGCGGGCTGGTTTTCACTGTTCAGGGGCACTTCCGCCTGGATCAGGATGTCGGTAATGAGGAAGTCGTTGGGGTCCTGGGGGCCATCCTCATGGGACTGGAAGCTGAAGGTCAGGCCCGCCCCAAAGGAGCGATAGGTGGAGATGGCCGCCAGGGTTTCCGACTTCAGGGCCAGCGCCTGCAGGGGCTTCTTGGTAAGGTTGGCCTTATCTTTGAGGGGGCGGTCTTCGCCGTGGTATTCAAACAGTTCCCGCAGGCCGAACAGGTCACCGGGTACTTCTTCCTGGCTGCGGGTCAGCACCCGGTCGTCCGGGCGGGTGAAATCGAAGCCATGTTCTATCATCTGGTCGGACATGGCGCGGCAGCCCCGCTCCCAGTGTGAAATACGGGCTCTGCCGGTGTTGCGGGTGGTGAACACCACCTGGTTCTCCTGCGCCGGCTGGAACGCCTTGTCACTGTCGGTGATGACCATGGTGTGGGCGCTGTCGGTGTGCTCGAAGTAGAAAGTCAGACCCTCGTTGGCCAGCACCCGGCATATGAATTCCCAGTCGGTCTCGTTGTACTGCACGTAGTAACGGTGGGTGTAGGGGGCACCGTTGATCACCTTGCGGTGGGCAACCTGGTGTTCGCCCAGCAGGGTTTCGACAATATCCAGGGCGGTCTTGTCCTGGAAGATGCGGCAATTGGTACGGCTGGTAGCGGACCAGGCACGGGGCACGATCACAGCGCTGTAACGCTGGCCGTCCTTGTTGTGCAGGGGCTTGCCCAGCTCGCTGACAGTGAGGAAGTGGCCGTGAAAATAGCGTTCTCTTGAGCCCAGCTTGTCCGTCATGGCGAGGCTGATGACAACTTCCTCACCAATGTGCTGGCGCATATCCCCGATCCGCTGGTTGGCGGTAAAGCCCACCCGGATATCAAACAGCCGGGACATGCCCTCGCTGACCGTCAGCTTCTCCAGCACGAGTGCATCCTCGCCCAGCGAGCTGTGAATCTTGAGAAAATGATGCTGAGTTTCCTTGCTCATGAACGTCCACGCCATCCTGAATTAAACGGGAAGGAGGACGCCCGAAGGCGCCCTCCCGGAGACAGAGAACCCTTTGATCAGAGCTTCTGGCCCTTGACACCACTGTAGCCGTACACCTTCGGCTTGGTGATGTTGTTCTTGTCGTCGCTCGGGCTGGCAGTCATGGTCAGCTCAGTGTACGAGATGGTGATGCACTCGGTGGGACGATCACCCTGTACGGAGAGGCTGTAGTTGGAAATCATGGCGTCGGTCAGCTCGATCTTCATGATTTCTTCGATCTCATCACCCTGCTTAGTGATGTAGAAGGTAGCCTTCTTGCCCTTGCCGATGGTGGCTTCACGGAACAGGTCAGGAGACGCGTTGTCCTGCAGCTTGGTGATAGTGATATCGCCAAGGCGGGTTGCAGAGGCTTCGCGGTCCATCGCGGTACCGGTGTAGGCGCTGATCTCCCGATGAACGTTGAAGTCCATGGAGAGCACGGTGATCATGTCTTTGTACTGGCTGGCTGTGGCTTCACCAGTAATGCCTTCGTATTCCAGGTAGGTATTCGCTTGCATGTGTATCTCCTTAGGTATTGGGTACGTCCTGTAACAAGGACATGGTCATCCTGGCCGTCGCTCATGCGCCGTCCATGGATTCGGTCTGGCGCCGGGCTATCGCCTGTGTACTGACAACCGCATCCAGGTTGCCGTCGTTCACAGTGATATCAACCGCCGTAATCGGTGTTTCATCCGCCAGGCACTCCAGAATCCTGCGGGAGGCGGCGGGCAGCACATCCCGGTGCAGGATCTGCTGGATATTGCGGGCGCCGGAACTGGCTTCCGTGCAGCGCTCCACCACCGCGTCCACCACCGCTTCGTTGTAGCCCAGCGGCACGTCGTGATGGCGCAGCAGGCGCTGGTTGATGCGCTCCAGCTGCAGGCGGGTGATCTCGGCCAGCTGGTCCCGGCCCAGGGGCCGGTAGGGCAGCACGGTGGTACGCCCCAGGAACGCGGGTTTGAAGATGTCCAGCAACGGGTCCCAGATGGCCGCTTTCAGGGTTTTCGGGTCTTCCGGTGCGGTCATTTCGTCGGCGTACAGATCCGTGATCTGCTCGGAGCCGGCGTTGGAGGTCATCAGGATCACGGTATTGCGGAAGTCCACGTCCTGGCCCTCGCCGTCCCGCAGGGAACCCTTGTCGAACACCTGGTAGAAGAGGTCCTGTACCCCGGGGTGGGCCTTTTCCATTTCGTCCAGCAGTATTACGCTGTAGGGCTTGCGGCGCACCGCCTCGGTGAGCACGCCGCCCTCGCCGTAGCCGACGTAGCCGGGGGGCGAGCCCACCAGCTGGGACACCTTGTGCTCTTCCTTGAACTCCGACATGTTGATGACGGTGAGGTTGGACTCACTGCCGTACACCTGCTCGGCCAGGGCCAGGGCGGTTTCGGTCTTGCCCACCCCGCTGGGGCCCACCAGCAGGAACACGCCCAGGGGTTTCTTCTCGTCCGCCAGGTCGGCACGGGCCACACGGATGGTTTCGGCGATATCGTCCAGGGCGTGGTCCTGGCCCTTCACCCGGGTTTTCAGGTTCTGGTCGAGCCTGAGGATGCCGGCCACCTCGTCCGCCTGCATGCGGCCCATGGGGATGCCGGTCCAGTCGGACAGCACCTCCGACACCAGCTGGCTGTCCACCTGCCAGTGCACCATCGGCTGCTCACGCTCGTCCAGCTGGCTGCGCAGCTCGTTCAGTTCGGCCCGCAGTTCGTCGTTGGCCTCGTCGCTGAGCTGTTCCCCCAGATCGGTGGCTGAGGCCACCAGGGTCTGCTCCGTTTGCCAGATCTTCTCCAGCTGATCCACCCGCGCTTCCGCCTGCTGACGCTGGCTGGCCAGCTCCTGCTGGCGCCGGCTGTGGTCGGCGCCGCTGCGGCTTTCCCGCTCGAGAATTTCGCCTTCCAGCTCCAGCGCTGCCAGTTCTGCCCGCGCCTTTTCCAGCAGGGTGGGCATGCTGGCCTGGCTCATGGCGACCCGGGCGCAGCAGGTGTCGAGCAGAGCCACAGCCTTGTCCGGCAGTTGGCGACCGGCCAGGAAGCGCATGGACAGGCGTACTGCGGAAACCACGGCTTCGTCGGTAACAGTGACGCCGTGGTGGTGCTCCAGCGTCGGCGCCAGGCCCCGCAGGATCTGGATGGCGACACCTTCGGAGGGCTCGTCAATCTTGACCACCTGGAAGCGGCGGGTCAGGGCCGCATCCTTTTCGAAGAACTTCTTGTACTCGGCCCAGGTGGTGGCGGCGATGGTGCGCAGCTCGCCCCGGGCCAGGGCCGGCTTGAGCAGGTTGGCGGCGTCGTTCTGGCCGGCCTGGCCGCCGGCACCCACCATATTGTGGGCCTCGTCGATAAACAGGATCACCGGATCAGCGGAATTCTTCACTTCCTCGATCACGCCCTTGAGGCGGTTCTCGAACTCCCCCTTCACGCCGGCACCGGCCTGCAGCAGGGCCAGGTCTAGGGTGAGCAGCCGGGCCTTCTTCAGGGCGTCGGGCACGGAACCGTCAGCGATACGCTGGGCCAGGCCTTCCACGATGGCGGTCTTGCCCACGCCCGCTTCGCCGGTGAGGATCGGGTTGTTCTGGCGACGGCGGGTGAGGATGTCGATCATCTGGCGGATTTCGTCGTCACGCCCCAGCACCGGGTCGAGTTTGCCTTCCCGGGCCTGGCCGGTAAGGTCGATGGTGAACTGGGCCAGATGCTCTTCCTTGCGCCGGCCGGCCGGGCGCCGGGGTTCCGGGGCTCCGCTGCCACCGAGCCGCTCGCGCAGCTGGGGCCAGCCGGACAGCAGTTGCTGCGGGTCCAGGCGCTCCAGCTCACGGGCGTGGCGGGTGGCCAGAGCGGCCATGGCCGGGTCGTTCAGCAGGGTATATAGCAGGGTCGCGCCGCGCATGGCGGGCTCACCGAATTCAATGGACGTGTCCAGCCAGCACTGGCGCAGCAGGTCCACCAGCCGCGGCGACAGGCTGGGGGTGGCGCCGCTGCCGGTGCGGAAGCTCTCCAGGCCGTCGTTAAGTTCGCTCT
>JBMCIH010000274.1:0-4219 GCA_048617055.1 Marinobacter sp.
GCTGGTCAGTCGGATGATGCCTTTTTTGCTGGTGGTGGGGGCCTTCACTTTCGTTTACATCTTCATTCCCAATACCCATGTAAAAGCCCGGTACGCCTTTATCGGGGGGCTGATTGCCGGGGTCAGCTGGCAGGCCGGCGGGATGATCTTTGCGTCGTTCGTGGCCGGTTCCACCAAGTACGCGGCGGTATACTCCAGTTTTGCCATCGGCATCATCCTGTTGATCTGGCTTTACATCAACTGGATGATTCTGTTGATCGGCTCGAGTATCGCCTTCTATCTGCAGCATCCGGGCAATATTTCCCGGCGACGCAGTGTGGACCCCTCTCCGCAGCTGCAGGAACAGGTGGCTCTGGTGCTGATGTGGAAAGTCTGCAAGCCTTTCAGCGAAGGCCGGCCTGCGCCGCAACAGGAAGCGCTGGAGGAGCAGATGCGTGTGCCCGGCGAAGTGACACGGCGCATCTCCGACAAGCTGATCCGTGCGGGATTGCTGACCCTGGCCGGGTCGTCGGGCGACCTCCTGGTTCCGGGCAGGTCGCTGGAACTGATCCGGGTCGGCGACGTGCTGGAGGCGGTCCGCAAGGATGAGGAAGGGGTGGTACGCCGGTTACCGGACGTGTTGCCGCCGGCGCTCAGGCATGAGCTCAGTGCGGACCAGAGCCCCACATTCGCCGAACTGCTGCGTCCGGCCAAGGCATCAGCGCCCGGAGATCCCCTCCGCGAGCAGGCGTGACAGGATCTGGCGGACCTTGTCGAGCTGGCCGGGGTCCAGCGAGATCAGGTCCTGGAGCTCGTTCTCACCCAGGTTGCGCTGATGGGCGTCCCGCAGCACTTCCCGGGTGCCCAGGATGATGCCGTCGTTCAGCGGTCGACAGGCTTCCCCCGGGGCCGGGCGCTCCGCGGTCAGCAGCAGGGCGTGGTAGCGGGGCGGCAGGTTCCAGGCCCGGGCGATTTTCCGGGCGGTGGCCCAGCTGAAGCGGACCATGGTCTCGTGGTACATCTGCGCGGTGCCGCGCTGGTCCGGATAGCGGCGGTGGAGGATGGCCTGCACCTCACGTCTCAGGGTGAGGTAGGCCAGCGCCGGCAGCAGGCCCACCATGAAATAGCTGGTGCTTTCTTCCTTGCGGTGCAGGGCGATCAGTTCGGCGGCCCGGGCACAGCTCAGCCCCCAGCGCCACACTCGCTGGCTGAACGCGTGCTCCGTGGAGTTGCGGGCGGCCAGCATGGGGCGCATCACCGAAGCCGATGCCACGTTGCGGATACCGTCCAGCCCCAGCAGAAACACCGCCTGGTCAACGGTTTCGACGGGCTGCTCGCCGGCCTTGAAAAAGGGACTGTTGGCAACCTGAAGCACCTGGTCGGTGAGAGACGCGTCGCTGAGGATGATACGGGCCACTTCCTTGCGGGTGGTGGACTCACTGGCCAGGGTGCGTATCAGGGTCGGCAGGGTCAGGGGTTGCCGGGGGAGCTCCTCCAGCGCCTCATTCTCCAGCCGGCTGCCGACCTCCCGCAGAATCTTCCCGGTAAGCTCCGAGGGCTCGTCCAGTTGCCGCGGACTGCAGTCCAGCAGCCAGCAGAAAAGATGGTCATCGAGGCGCTCCCTGGAAGATCGGTCCTGCGCCGGGTGCTGCTGGCTCGCGCCCTGGAATGAGCGACGGGACCGCCTGTACTGTGTGGCGGCAGGCTCAGAGGTGGCACCGTGGCCGGGAAACAGCTTGGCTCTGACCCAGGAAAACAGGCCTGGCATCCGGTGCTTCTCCTTGAATAGGTCAGCGTTGCGGGCTTACAGCATCCATTTCTGGCTGACGCGGGTTAGTACAGACCCGGATATGGTGCCTGCGGAAGCCGGTTTCGGCAAGCCTTCACCCCCGGAGATCGCCCCACAGCCACTGGCACAGGGTGAGGGCCACCACCGGCGCGGTTTCCGTGCGCAACACCCGCGGGCCCATGGCCGCAGGATGGAAGCCATGCTCCCGCGCTGCGGCGATTTCCGCCTCCGAGAGCCCGCCCTCGGGGCCAATGAGCAGCGCGATCCCCCGCTCAGGCATGGCAAGCTCATCCAGTGCCTGTTCGCTGCGGTGATGTAATACCAGCCGCAGGTCGCAGTCCCGGCTCTGGACGAACCAGTCCGCCAGAGACGTCAGCGGCGTAACGGCGGGTACCGAGGCGCGGCCACACTGTTCGGCGGCACTGATGGCCACCTGCTGCCAGTGGCGTATGCGCTTGTCCTCCCGGTCGCCCTTGAGCCGCACGTCGCACCGTTCGCTGGTCAGTGGCACGATGGTATCCACCCCCAGTTCGGTACTCTTCTGTACCGCGTAGTCCATGCGGTCGCCCTTGGAGATCACCTGGCCCAGGCGGATCTTCAGGCGGGGCTCACAGGTGCTCTGCTCCTGCGCCATCACCCGGGCGCTGACGCGCTTTTTGGCCACGTCCTCCAGTTCGGCCGGGTAGTTGGCTCCGTCGCCGTTGAACAGCACCAGTGCGTTGCCGGGCTGCATGCGCAGTACCTTGCCCACGTGGTGGGCCGCGTTGTCGTCAAGTTCGACAGTCTGCCCCGCCTGCAACGGGGTGCGGGTATATATTCTGGGATTACGCACGGAAAGAACCTGTCTGGACACCGGGACAAGGGCGACAGGTTACCCAAAACCAGCGCCCGTACGCCAGTCAGTCCTTCACGGCAACGTCGATACCCTCCGTGGCCACCTGGGCCAGATGGCGGATCTGGTCCTCGGTGATGACATAGGGGGGCATGAAGTAGATCACGTTGCCCAGTGGCCGCAGCAGGGCCTGCCGGGTCAGTGAGTGCCTGTATACCCGGATGCCCCGGCGTTCCTGCCAGGGGAAAGGTTCTCTGGTCTTTTGGTCTTTGACCATTTCAATGGCCATGGTCATGCCGTGCTGGCGGATATCGCCCACATTGGGGTGGTCCGCCAGGTGAGCCACGGAGTCGGCCATGCACCGGGACAGGGCCTTGTTGGCGTTGATCACGTCGTCGTCCCGGAAGATGTCCAGGGTCGCCAGCGCCACGGCGCACCCGATAGGGTTGCCGGTGTAGCTGTGACTGTGCAGGAAGGCCCGCAGGGTCTCGTAGTCGTCGTAAAAGGCGTCGTAGACATTATCGGTGGTCAGCACCACGGACAGGGGCAGGTAGCCGGCGGTCAGGCCCTTGGACAGGCACATGAAATCCGGCGCGATGCCGGACTGCTCGCAGGCGAACAGGGTGCCGGTGCGGCCAAAACCCACGGCGATCTCGTCGGCGATCAGGTGCACGCGGTAACGGTCGCAGGCTGCCCGCAGTTTCGTATGGTAGACGGGGTGGTGCATGCGCATGCCGCCGGCGCACTGGATCAGCGGCTCCACCACCACCGCGCAGATCTCCTCATGCTTTTCCGCCAGCAGTTGTTCCATGGCCTCGAACTGTCGCAGGGCGTACGCCTCGTCGGTCTCCCCGGCCTCCTTGTTGTAGGCGTCCGGTGAGGGGGCGGTAAGCACTTCCATCAGCAGTGGCTGGTAGGTGTCCCGGTACAGCGCTACGTCCCCCAGGGCCAGCGCCCCCAGGGTTTCGCCATGGTAGCTGTTGGATAGGTTGACGAAGTTCTTCTTGCCCGGCCTGCCGTGGTTCTTCCAGTAGTGGTAGCTCATCTTGAGCGCCGCCTCAATGGCTGAGGAGCCATTGTCGGCGTAGAAGCATTTGTTCAGGCCCTCCGGGGTGACCTCGATCAGCCGTTCTGACAATTCCACCACCGGTTCGTGACAGAAGCCGGCGAGCATGACGTGCTCCAGCTTCTCGGTCTGGTCGCGGATGGCGCCGTTGATGCGGGGGTTGGCGTGGCCGAACAGGTTCACCCACCAGGAACTGACGGCGTCGATATAGCGGTTGCCCTCGAAGTCTTCCAGCCATACGCCTTCACCTTTGCTGATGGGGATCAGCGGCAGGGATTCGTGGTCCTTCATCTGGGTGCAGGGGTGCCAGACGGACTTCAGGTCACGGGCGACCAGATCGGCATTGCGCATGGTGGGCTCCGGTTTTGGTTGTCGGGGGTTCGCTGTTAACCAGAACGGATAATACAGTTAACGGCAGGCCAGGGAAAGGCGGGGTTCGCCCCGTTTTTCCCGAAGAGAAATTGGGGTCTGACCCCAATTTTAATGTTTGAGCACCCGCGAAAGAAACGACTGAGTTCGTTCGTTCCGGGGATTGTCGAACACATCCTCCGGG
>JBMCIH010000275.1:0-4198 GCA_048617055.1 Marinobacter sp.
GCCTTACCCGGACACCCTGGATCTGTGGCCCCAGTGGCGCAGCCCGCTGGTATGGGATTTCTTCGCCATTGGCACCTACCTGATCTTCACCATGAGCTTCCTGTTCCTGAGCCTGTTGCCGGACTTCGCCACCCTGCGGGACCGGGCCCGCTCCAGGGCGACCCAGCTCTTCTATGGCGTACTGGCCCTGGGCTGGCGCAATTCGGCCAACCACTGGGCCCGCTACGAGCGTGCCAACCAGGTCATGGCGGTCATCGCGGCCCCTGTGGTGGTGTCGGTCACGGGGATTATCTCGCTGGATCTGGCGGTGTCGGTGGTGCCGGGTTTCCACTTCACCATCTTCCCGCCCTACTTCGTGGCCGGGGCGCTGTTTTCCGGGTTCGCCACGGTGGCGTTGCTGGCGGTGATCATGCGCTCCCTGTTCGGGCTGAGGGAGCTGATCACCCGGCGCCACCTGGACTATCTCGGCCGGATGATGCTGCTGTTCGCGCTGGTGGTCGGCTACGCCTATACCCAGGAAATGTTCACCGCCTGGTACTCGGGTGACGAGTACTACCGCATGGTCTCTGTCGACCGCTGGACCGGGCCCTACGCGCCGGCCTGGTGGGGCATGATCGTCTGCAATGTGGTGCTGGTTCAGGCGCTCTGGTTCAGGCGGGTGCGCCGGTCGCCGCCGGCCCTGTTTGTCCTGGCGATCACCAGCAATGTGGGCATGTGGCTGGAGCGTTTCCAGATCGTGTTCACAAGCACCCATGCCGACTTCATGCCGTCAGCCTGGGACACGGTCTGGCCCACCGGCTGGGACTGGCTTATCTATGCCGGCACACTGGGCCTGTTTACCCTCATGCTCCTGGTGTTCGTGCGGCTTGCCCCGGTGGTGTCCATGCATGACATGCGGATGGAGATCCACAAGGGGGAAGACCACCATGGCTGACTCCCGCCTCTACGGCATCATGGCCCGGTTTGACACCGCCGACGCGCTCACCCGGGCGAGCCGCGCCGCCGTTGAGGCCGGTTACCGGGAGCTGGATGCCTTCGCGCCTTTCCCGGTGCCCGGTCTGGACCAGGCCCTGGGTCTGCGCCGGAGCCGCCTCACCATTTTTGCGCTGGTGGCAGGGGTTGTTGCCGGGGCTGGCGCCTTTGCCCTGCAGTGGTACTCCGCGGTGGTGGACTACCCGTTCGTGGTGGGCGGCAAACCCCTCAACAGCTGGCCCGCGTTCCTGCCGGTGACTTTCGAGACGGGTATCCTGGCCGCCGTTGTCACCGCCCTGGTGGGCATGCTGGCCGGCAACGGGCTGCCCCGGCCGTACCACCCGGTGTTCAACCATGCCGGCTTCGGGCGGGCCTCGGACGATGGCTTTTTCCTGGTCATCCCCGTAGCGCCCCAGGGCGGCGCCGACACCGGGTCCATTACCGGTTTTCTGGAACGCCAGGGCGCCCTCGACATCACGGAGGTACCGTCATGAGCCGGTGGCTCCGCTGCCTGGTCCCGCTCATCCTGGTGCTGGCCGGCTGCAGTCAGGAGATGGAGGACCAGCCCCGCTATGAGACCTATGAGGCGGCTCCCGGGTGGCCCGGGAACCAGTCGGCGCGCACCCCGGTACCCGGCACCGTGGCCCGGGAGGACCCCCTGGGGCCGGTGCCGGAAAGCCTGCCCGTGGCACTGACCCGCGAGCTGCTGGAGCAGGGCCGGCGCCGGTTCGAGGTCTACTGCGTCCCCTGCCATGGCGCCGTGGGTGATGGTGAGGGCATGGTTGTGCAGCGGGGCTTTCCGGCGCCGCCGACCCTGCACAGCGAGCGTCTGCGGGACGTGCCCCTGCGGCACTTCTACGATGTGATCTCCCAAGGCTATGGTGTCATGTACTCCTACCGCGGGCGCGTGTCCCGGGACGAGCGCTGGGCCATTGCCGCCTATATCCGGGCGCTGCAGTTGTCGCAGAACGCCAGCCCGGAAGACCTGACCGAAGCCCAGCGGGCAAGCCTCGAGCGGGAAACCCGGGCCGGGCAGGGGGAGGGCGCGCCATGACCGATCGCCGTTTCCAGTTTGCCTTCCTGCTTACTGCTGCTGTGGCTTTGCTGTTGCTGCTCGTCGATGCCGCTCTGCTGGTGCAGGGCTGGCTTGTGGTCACCCTGACCTGGGGTGCAGTGCCACTGGGCGCCCTTGCCATACTGATGGCCCACGGCCTCACGGGCGGGCACTGGGGCGAACAGAGCCGGCCGGTATGGCTTGCCCTGGCGGCGACAGTGCCCCTGTTTGCGGTGTCGATGGTGCTGCTGCTGCCGGGCATGGACATCCTGTTTCCCTGGACCCGCCCGGCCCATAGCCTGCCGGAAGTGGTGCAGAACAAGCGCCTGTACCTGAACCCGCCATTCTTCGTGGTCCGTACGCTGGTCTTTGTGCTGTTGTGGCTGATGCTGGCGGGGGCGCTGGGTGTCTGGGCGGCAGACCGGCGTCCGCAGGCCCGGGTTCACGCCCCGGGGCTGATCCTGTGGGTGCTGGCGGTCACCTTCTTCGGTTTTGACTGGCTGCAGTCGCTGGAGCCGGAATTCTACTCCGACATCTTCGGCCTGATGCTTGGCCTGCAGATGATCACAGCCGCCATGGCGGCCGGTATTGCCTTCCTGGCCGGGGGCCAGAATGCCCGGACCGGCGCCGGGGCCCTGCGGGACCTGGCCAACCTGTGGCTGGCCCTGCTTCTGGGCTGGGTGTTCATGGCGTTTTCCCAGTACATCATTATCTGGTCCGGCAACCTGCCGGACGAGATCGGCTGGTATCTCGACCGCCGTGAGGGACCCTGGGGCCCTGTGGGTGTGGTGTCGTTTGGCCTCTTCTTCCTGCTGCCGTTCTGTGTGCTCCTGTCGAGCGGGGCCAAGGGCAGCCGGCGCTGGCTCAGCGCTGCGGCGGTTACCTGCCTGGCCGGCCATGGGCTGCAGGTGTTCTGGCTGGTATTGCCCCCCTTCGGGCCCCGGCCGGCATGGCACCACGGGCTGGTGGCGGCGCTGGTGGTGGCCGGGGGCGCCGGCTACCTCCTGTTTACCCGCAGCTATCAGGCCGAGGGGTCCAAGAGGAGGCCTGCGGCCGGCCCAACGGGGGATAAGGGAGAGCAGCATGTCTGATCCGCATCGCAAACATGAGCCCGATGCCAGGGTCGGGCGCGGCCTGGTCTTCCTTCTGGTGCTGACCGTGCCGGTGCTGGCCCTGGTGTGCCTGGGGCTGTGGCTGGGGTTCCAGGCGGCTATCGAGGCCATGGCACCGGCGTCCCCTGAGCCGTTCCCGTCCGGCGGCCAGCAGCAGGAGGGTGGCCACACAGCCCCGGTTCTGCAGGAGGATCCGCCGCAGGATCTGGAAGCCTTCAACGAACGCAGCCAGGAGCGGCTGAATTCGACGGGCTGGGCCGACCGGGAGGCCGGCCGGGTCCATATACCCATCGACCAGGCGATGGAGCTTCTGGTGGAACGGGGGCTGGAGGAGAACTCATCATGACGGCCAGCGCATGTTTCCGGGCGTTGCCGGGCGGGCTTGTCCTGCTGGTCCTGCTGGCGACCGCTTTCGAGGTTATGGCCACATCCGAGCACAAGCTCGACTCGGCGGCCTTTCGCCAGAACATCGGCGCGCCACTGCCCGAGGTTGCTTTCCGGGACCAGCACGGGGGCGAGGTGACCCTGCCGGAGCTGGCCGCGGACAAGCCGCTGGTGCTGGTGCTGTCCTGGTTCGAGTGCCCCAATCTCTGCCCCATGGTGCTCGATAACCTGGCGGCCACCATCGGGGAGCTGCCCTTCGAAGCCGGGGAGTTCCGCGTGGCGGTGGTCAGCATCGACCCGGAGGAAACACCGGAAACCGCACAGGCCCTGGCCCGGGAGCTTGCCCGCCGGCGCGGTGACCTGACGGAGCACTGGTCGTTTCTCACCGGCGGGCCAGAGGCCATCGACCGCACAGCCTCCGCCGCCGGGTTCGAATACGCCTACGACAGGGAGCGGGACAGCTATGCCCACCCGGCCGGCCTGCTGGTGGTTTCGCCCGGCGGAACCATCAACCGGTACCTGTTCGGTGTCGAGCCGCAAACCCCGGACCTGCGGCTGGCGTTGCTGGAGGCCTCGGAAGGGGAACTGGGCAGCGCCGCCGACCAGGTGGTGCTGCGGTGTTACCGGTTTGACCCGGACAGCGGTCGGTACAACCTTGCCGTGATGCGGCTGGTCC
>JBMCIH010000276.1:0-4180 GCA_048617055.1 Marinobacter sp.
CCCTTCTACATCCGGCCCATAGCCGGCGGCCACCAGCCGGTCCACATACCGACTGCTCCAGGGCTCGATATAGGGGGTGAGCTTGCGGCTGAAATCCAGCTGGTGCCGGCTTTTCAGCCAGTCGTACAGGGCCGCGAAGGTCTGCAGGTAGCGCCGCAGCGTATCCGCATCCAGTGCGGGCAGATCCGGATTCAGCTGCAACCCGAAGGCATAGAGTATGGCTTCCCGGCTGCCCAGGGCGCCGGCTTCGTGCAACCGGTCACAGAACTCCTCTATGGTTTCCAGCTGATCGAAGGCAATGGGTGGTGTTACCACCTCCAGGGGCACCAGGCGCTCCGCCGCATAGTCGATCACATCCATGGCGTGGCCACCAAGCTCCCGCAGAGACTCCGGTACCCCCTCATCCTGCAGGTTCAGTTCCTTGATGGGATCCGAGTCCAGTTCCACGGTGAACTCGCCCAGCGGTGTGTCGATCCGGCTGACATAGCGGCCGGCGTTACTGGCCGAGCCCTTCAGCAGGTCCGCCGACAGTGCCACCAGTTCTTCATAACCCAGACCTGAAATCTCGATTTCCACGTCGGGCATCCGGCAGCGGTCCGGCATCGGCGGCTACTCCTGTGGGCTGGTTGCGGTGGCGGCAGATTCAAGCATATCAATGTACCAGCTTCGGGCGCGACAAGAAAAAATGCCCGCGCGGGCGGCCGCTGCAGCCCGGTGATACCCGGTTATGCAACCGGGCTTTACACTGGATAAAATACTGTATAGAGTGGTGTTACTGTATATAACACCAGCATCGGCGCAGAGCCGCAGGCCTGCCGGTGCGGGCTCAGGGCAGGGCACTGCCGGAGGAGAAGGGAATGAAACTGACCGCGAGACAAAGCCAGGTACTGGACATTATCCGCCGTTACG
This sequence comes from Marinobacter sp., assembly GCA_048617055.1. Taxonomy (GTDB): domain Bacteria; phylum Pseudomonadota; class Gammaproteobacteria; order Pseudomonadales; family Oleiphilaceae; genus Marinobacter. Next base: position 910 of record JBMCIH010000276.1, read on the forward strand.
TGGATGAAACCGGCTACCCGCCGACCCGTGCCGAAATCGCAGCGGAACTGGGGTTCCGTTCCGCCAATGCCGCCGAGGAACACCTCCGGGCCCTGGCCCGAAAGGGCGCCATTGAAATGGTTCCGGGCACCAGCCGGGGTATCCGTCTGCCGGAAGAGGCTGAAGACCCCGGCCTGCCGGTGATCGGCCAGGTGGCAGCGGGCAGCCCCATACTGGCTCAGGAACACATCGAGGACTTCTGCACCCTGCAACCGGAATTTTTCAGTCCGGCAGCGGATTACCTGCTGCGGGTCCGGGGCATGAGCATGAAGGATATCGGTATTCTCGACGGCGATCTGCTTGCGGTTCACCGTACCCAGGACGTGCATAACGGCCAGGTGGTTGTGGCCCGTGTTGGCGAAGACGTTACCGTCAAGCGGTATCGCCGTGAAGGCCCGCAGGTGTGGCTGGTAGCCGAGAACGAGGAATTCGAGCCCATTGTTGTCGATATGCGGGAGCAGGAGCTGGTAATCGAGGGGCTCGGGGTTGGCGTGATCCGCCAGTCGGACCTGCATCAGGTGCATTGATTCAGCGGCCGGTCGCTGACCGGACCGTCAGCCGTATACGGGAGGATGTCATGGAACAGCTGGGTTTGAGTATGAATACCGGGCAGATGGCAGCGGCCGGCTTGCCGGCGGCGCAGCCGGCACGGCCAGCCCCCCGCGGGGACGCCGGTGAGGGCCGGTACGGCCGCTGGCAGGGCACCGGAGGCCGGAATGCCGAGCACCTGGCGGGTAACGTCACCGAGGTCATCCTGCCGCCCGGGCAGGTGGAGAATTTCCAGCTGTTGCTGCCGATGCTGACGCAACTGAACCAGGAGCGCCGGTGGCTGGCATGGATTGACCCGCCCCAGGCCCTGGTCAGCAAATGGCAGACCATGCATGGCATAGTCGCCAGCGAATTGCTGGTGTTGAGGTCAACCCGTGACTACTCGGCCTTTCAACTGGCGGAGCGGGCCCTGGGTGCGGGCACCTGCCATGCGGTGGTGATGTGGACCAGTCGTCTTTCCGGGCGGGACTTCTCTGCGCTGGAGCAGGCGTCCGCCCGGGGCCGCAGCCACGGGGTCATTCTCCGCAGTCGCTGAAGCCTGTTGAGGCAGGTCAGTGCTCAGTGCAGGGTGTGGTGGGCCCGGGGGTCAAAGTCGTCCAGGTCGGCGTCTTCCCAGTCGATGCCGTCGTTGATCTGGCCAACGGCCTGGATGCCCGCGTCGATCATGGCCCTGGCCACGGTCATGTCGCGGTTCTCCATCATTTCCCTTGCCTCCTGGGAAAAGGAGATTCTTACCAGCGGCGCTGATTCATCATCCACACGCCTGAGCGCGTAGTCGCCATCGCTCAGTTGTACAATTTCAAAGAATGAAGGTGACATAGAATCCTTACTTCAGGGCCGGAGGCGGCATTACCATTCGGCGTGCCGGTTGCTCAGGTCATTCATGAAAGCTTTCATGGCTGCCAGTGTCTCAAGCAGACCGTCAGTGGAACGGTCTGGTCCGGCAGCCGCCGATACAGCGATAACATTCTCTTCAGAGACGGTTTTCTGTTGCCGGGGCGGCTCGCTCTGGGCCCTTTCGAGCGCATCCAGGTGCTGCCACCAGCTGCCAGGCGTGTTGGCCAGCCCGGTCAGCAGCCCGGCGTCCGGTGTGTCAGCGATCAGGGCGCAAAGCTCCTCCACCGAGCCGGGCGTGGCCTGCTTGTGCTGATGAAGGCGGGCCACCAGCACAAGAAGCAGGCGCCGCGACCGCAGCGCCAGTTCAACGGCGCCCTGCAGGGTGGCTTCCTGGTCGGTCGCCGTGGCCTGATCCCGGGCCAGCCGGGCCAGGTGGCTGGCCAGATAGATTTTCTGTGAAACCAGGGTCTGCCATTGTGCCGACATACTGGCCCAACCTCGTCTGATGGATCGCTGGTCAAGAGGGCATTATACCAGCATTCGTTTTCGTTTTCTTCCAGACGGTGGCGGGTGCCGGTCCGGTCCGGGACTTTTGCCGCCTGGGGCCTGTATACTTCCCGTAAAACCGGCACCCGGCAGGGTCGACCCCGACTGCCGGGCAAGCCTGACAACGAGCTCCGGAGGCCAATAATGACCAGCGATGCGAACGAAGCCCTCAAGCGCCTGGACGAGCGTATCGATCAGTTGCAGCAGGCTCTGGATGCCCGGGACTGGGAGCGGCTGTCGGCACTGAACAGCGATGTCCGTACCCTGATCGACCCGGTCATGGCGGCGCTCGAGCGGCGCGAGCTTTCCGCCACCGAAGTGCAGCAGCGACTGAGGGCCATGGAGGCTTTTGTGGAGGAAGCGGACGCCGAGGCCCGGCATGCCCGTGCGGAAGCGAGGGAGGCCCTGGAGCAGGTGGGTCAGAATCGCAAGGCGGCCACAGCCTACGCCCGGGTGTCCGGCCGCAACAAGTAAAGCACCCTGCGTCAGGTTGTTGATCGGCGGTCGACTCCATGGCCCCGTTGACGTGACTTGCGTCATAAAATTGACTCTCATCGACGAAAAGTCTTAAATACCGCTCAAATTATATCTCCGGGCGGAGCCGGGCGTACCGACGCCCTGACCCCGTCCGTCGTGCTGGGCTGACCAAGAGATCCAATCCGAATGTCGATGACCGATACTGTGCTGGTGCTGAGCAGCTGCGAATCACGGGCCAGAGATCTGATAACCATACTTGAATTCATCGGTGAGGAGTCGGTGCTCGCCGATGACGCCTCGCGGCAACTGCTGGCCAGTGGCGACCGCAAGGCGCTGGACGAGCTGCGGATGGCGGTGGTGAGCGGTCAGGACCCGGCCAGGATGCAGGAGGATATCGAGGCGGTCTGCAAGGCTGAGTCCGGGCTGCCCATCCTGCTGGTGGGTAACCCGGATCTCGGGAGTCTGGATGATGACTGTCAGGCGCGGATCATCGCCCGGCTGGAGTGGCCCCCCAACTACACCAAACTGATCGATTCCCTCTACCGGGCCCAGGTCTACCGCGACCAGCATACCCGTTCCCGGGGCCGGGAGCGGCAGCGCGAGATCATGCTGTTCCGCAGCCTCGTGGGTACCTCCCGCAGCGTGAAAGGGGTGCGGGAGCTTATGAGCCAGGTGGCCGACAAGGATGTGAGCGTGCTCATTACCGGTGAGTCCGGCACCGGCAAGGAAGTAGGCGCCAGGAATCTGCACTACCATTCGCCCCGGCGGGAAAAGCCCTTTGTGCCGGTCAACTGCGGAGCCATTCCGGCTGAGCTGCTGGAGA
>JBMCIH010000277.1:0-4174 GCA_048617055.1 Marinobacter sp.
CGCTTGGTGCCAGCATCCGCCAGAACGCCCTGGCACAACTGCCGGATCTGCTGGAACAGCTGGAGACACGGCTGACGGAGAACGGCGTCAGGGTTCACTGGGCCCTGGACGGCGAGGAGGCCTGCCGCATCGTCACCGGCATCTGCAAGGCCCGCAACGCCCGCAGCGTGATCAAGGGCAAGTCCATGGTGAGCGAGGAGATGCACCTCAACGCCCACCTGGATCGCCAGGGCATCGAGGCCCTGGAGTCCGACCTCGGGGAGTACATTGTCCAGCTGGCGAAGGAGACGCCCTCCCACATCATCATGCCGGCGATCCACAAGAACACCGGCGAGATATCGGAGCTGATGCACGAGAAAACCGGCACTGAGCCTTCCACAGACGTCAACTACCTCACCGCCAGCGCCCGCCAGCAACTGCGGGAGAAGTTCCTGGCGGCGGACGTGGGCATCTCCGGAGTCAACTTCGCGGTGGCGGAAACCGGTACCCTGTGCCTGGTGGAAAACGAGGGCAACGGCCGCATGACTACCACCGTGCCCCCCTGCCACATCGCCGTGACCGGTATCGAGAAGGTGGTGCCGACGCTGCAGGACATGTCGGCCCTGCTGGCTCTGCTGACCCGCTCCGCCACCGGCCAGCACATTACCACCTATGTCAACATGATCTCCGGCCCCCGCCGGCCGGAAGAGCTGGACGGCCCGGAAGAGGTGCATCTGGTGCTGGTGGACAATGGCCGCTCCGGCATTTACCAGGACGACGAACTGGTGGATACCCTGCGCTGTATCCGCTGCGGGGCCTGCATGAACCACTGCCCGGTGTATACCCGGGTGGGCGGCCATGCCTACGGCACTACCTACCCGGGCCCCATCGGCAAGATCCTCATGCCCCACCTGGTGGGGCTGGATGAGGGCCGCCACCTGCCGACGGCCTCGAGTCTCTGCGGGGCCTGCGGCGAGGTCTGTCCGGTCAGAATCCCCATCCCGGACCTGCTGGTCCGCCTGCGCCAGGAGTCGGTGGATGGCGACCGGCTGCACCCGGCGGTGGTGGCTGGCCACGGCGCCAAGCGGCATTGGGCCGAAGCCCTGGTGTGGAAGGCCTGGCGGTGGCTCCACGCCCACCCGGCCCTGTACCGGCTGGGCACCGCGGCAGCCGGCCGCCTGCGGGCACTGCAACCCTCGCGCCTGGGCCCATGGACCCGTTACCGCAGCGCGCCGGAGCTGGCACCCAGGACCCTGCACCAGCAGGTCCGGCAGCACAGGAAGCGCCGCCCATGAGTGCCCGGGACACTATCCTGCAACGTCTTCGCAACCGGCCCGGCAACCCGCTGCCAACCCCGGAACGGGACTTCGCGCCGCTGGAGCAACCGGACTGGAGCACTGACGAAAAGCTGGAATGTTTCCGCGCCGCCATGGAGCCGGTACATGGCGAAATCCACGATTGCCGGGGCGAAAACTGGGTGGCCAGGCTGGCCCGGGTGCTGTCCGAGCCGCTGGCGACCCTGTCCGCTTCCGACGCGGCCCTGCCGGAGCTGCTGGTCTACGACGAGCCGGTGGACAGCTGGAAGACCCAACTTTTCAGTGAGGTGGACGCCGGGCTCACCAGCACCCGCGGCGGCATTGCCGAGACCGGCTCACTCATCCTCTGGCCCGGCGCTGCCGAGCCCAGGCTCATCAGCCTGGTGCCCCCGGTCCATATCGCCCTGCTCAGAGCGTCAGCCCTGTTCGGCACACTCGGCGAAGCCATGGCGCAGCAGGACTGGGCCAAGGGCATGCCCACCAACGCTCTGCTGGTGTCCGGACCGTCCAAGACGGCGGACATCGAACAAACCCTGGCCTACGGGGTACACGGCCCCCGGGAACTGATCGTACTGGTCACAGAATGATTCGCGGAGCCCTGCTGATTGCCTTTGCTGCCCTGTTGTGGGCAACCACCGGCATTGTTGCCAAATTCCTGTTCGAAGACACCGGGCTGCAGCCGCTGACCCTGGGCCTGCTGCGGCTGGTGGTGGCGCTGCCCTTCTTCTGGCTGTTGATGAAACGGGAGCTTGCCCGGTCCGGTGCCCCGGGTACGGGCCGGAGGCTCTGGCCTTCCCTGACACCGTCAGCGCTGCTGGTGCTTGCCGGTCTGGGCCTGTTCCAGGCGTGCTACCAGGGCAGCTACCTGATGGCGGTGGACCTGACCGGGGCCGGCATCGCCACGCTGATTTCCCTGTGCCTGCCGCCGGTACTGGTGGCGATACTGGCGGCACCCCTGCTGGGGGAGAAGCCGCGGCTGGTGACAGTGCTGGCTCTGGTGGCCGCCATCGCCGGCACCGGCATGCTGGTAATAAGTGATATGGACACCGCCGGCACCCTCCGGCTCGCCGGTATTCTGATGGCGTTGCTGGCGGCCTCCGTGTACACGGGCTTTACCCTCACCAGCCGGTACAATTCCGCCGGCACGCCGGCGTTCACCACCGCCTTTATCTGCTTTCTGGTGGCGGCCCTGATCCTGCTGCCGGTGGTCTGGCTGTCCGACGGATTCCAGGGGCTGGCAACGCTGGGGCTGAAACAATGGCTGATGGTGTTCTATATTGGGGTCATACCCACCTGTACGGGATACCTGTGTTTCTTTACCGGCATAAAGACTACGCCAGCCACGCTGTCGAGCATTATCGTCACCCTCGAGCCCCTGTTTGTCGCCCTGCTGGCGTGGCTGATCCTGGATGAGATACTGGGCGTCACCGGCATCACCGGCGCCGTCATACTGACCCTGGCAGTGATTGTCGCCTCCCTCAGCAGCCGCCCTTCAGCGGGAAAGGAGCAGAAGACCTGACCATGCAGGCCAAACAAGCGCAAAACCCTCAGCCCGAAGGCATTGCCTTTCCCCGGCACACAGCCACCGGCCGCCGCAGTACCTCCGAGGCCTCACGAACCATTCTGGCGGCAGCGGCCGGCGCGGTCTCTGACCGGGCCGCCGGCGCTATCCGAAACACCGGCAACTGGCGCAAGGGCTACGTGGCCCACTTTCACCACCTGGTGGAGCTGGGGCTGGCCAGTCCGGAGGACGCAGTCGCCATCGCCCGGGCGGGCCTGGACAGGACCCGCGGGCAGTTTGTGTTTCACACCGCCGATGGCGACCTGGCCATAGACGAGGCCATGAACCAGCCTCAGGAGGCACTGTCCAGCGTAACGATAGAAGGGCAGAGCACCAACGGGCCGGCCCCCTGGAGCGTCCCACTGAACGGGCAGTCGCTGTCCGGCGAACGCCTGCGGGTGCAGCTGGAGCGCTGGGTCTGCCGGGGCGTCATGGAGCCGTCGGCCGCCGAGGCCCTGCATCGCTGCATCGACAACCCGGACTGGTTCGACCTGTCCGACCGGACCTTTGCCCTGCTCGGGGCCGCCTCGGAAGCGGGGCCGCTGAACTGGCTGGCCTGCTGGCGGGCGCGGATACTGGCGGTGGATGTGCCCGCCACCGGCCCCTGGAATCGCATCCTGGAAGCGGTCCGGCAGGGGAATGGCATACTGCACGCTCCCGTTGCAGCCGGCGCAACCCTGCACGAACGGGACCTGAAAAGGGGCTGGCAGGACGGCCTGGGCGCCAACCTGCTCACCCAGACCCCGGCCATTGCGAACTGGCTTCTCGGGTTCGACACCCCGCTGGATGTGGGCTGCCTGGCCTATCTGCACGGCGAGCGGCACACCCGGGTCTCGGTGGCCATGGACGTCATCGCCGAAACCTTACAGCGGGTCAGACCGGCATCCACTATCGCCTATATGGCGACGCCCACCGACAGCTTCGCGGTACCGGAACCGGTAGCGAAACGGGTGATGGCGGCCTGGCACAGACGCACCCCGCTGGTCCGGGCCCTGCAGTGGCCACTGCAGCGCTATGCCTTTGCCCCTGGCATTACCCGGCTGTACGAGTGCAGTAACGGCAAACGCTATGGCATCGTGGACAGTACCATCACCCAGCAGGGCCCGAACTATGCCCTGGCGAAACGCCTCCAGCAGTGGCGGGCAACCGTGGCCCGGGCCGACGGACACCACGCGGTAATGAACATCGCACCCTCGACCACCACCCGGTCGGTGGTCAGCAACCCGGCCCTGGCGGCGGGCTTTGCCGGTGCCGACATGTTCAATGTGGAGGTATTTGCGCCGGAAACCACCAACGCCCTGATGGCGGCACTGTGGGT
>JBMCIH010000278.1:0-4168 GCA_048617055.1 Marinobacter sp.
GGACATCATGGTGGCCACCGCCGTTGCCGCTCTCAATGGCGTGCCCCTGGCAGGGTTACTGCTGACCGGCGGGCTGATGCCCGACCCGCGCACCATTGACCTGTGCCGGCGGGCGCTCGCCACCGGGCTGCCCGTACTGCGCACCGATACCAACACCTATGAAAGCGCCCACCAGCTTGCCTGCCTGCCCGGGGCCGTGCCGGCGGATGACCCCGACCGCATCGAGAAGGTCATGGAAGCCGTGGCGTCACAGGTGGACGCCGACTGGCTGCAGGACCACCTGAAGGTGGAGCGCCTGCAGCGACTGTCACCTCCGGCTTTCCGCCACCAGCTTTCGGAGCTTGCCCGCAGGGCCCGCAAACGCATCGTACTGCCGGAGGGCAACGAACCCCGCACGGTGCAGGCGGCCATCATCTGTACTCAGCGGGAGCTGGCCCACTGCATTCTGCTGGGCAACCGCGAGGAAATCGAAGCGGTCGCGGAATCCCAGGGTCTGACCCTGCCGGACAACCTGGAGATCACCGACCCGGCCGAGGTGCGGTCCGACTATGTCGAACCCATGGTGAAGCTGCGCCAGCACAAGGGCCTGGCAGCGGATATGGCCGAAGCCATGCTGGAAGACAACGTGGTGCTGGGCACCATGATGGTGGCGGAGGGTCACGCCGACGGGCTGGTGTCCGGTGCCGTTCACACCACCGCCAATACCGTGCGCCCGGCCCTGCAGCTGATCAAGACCGCGGAACGCGCCAGGGTGGTGTCGTCGGTGTTCTTCATGCTGCTGCCGGAACAGGTACTGGTGTATGGCGACTGCGCCATCAACCCCGACCCCGACGCCGAGGAGCTGGCGGACATTGCCATCCAGAGTGCGGATTCCGCCCGCGCCTTCGGTATCGAACCCCTGGTGGCCATGATCAGTTACAGCACTGGCAGCTCGGGCGCCGGTGCCGATGTGGAGAAAGTGCGCGAAGCGACAGCAATTGCCCGCAAGCGCCGCCCGGACCTGGTGATTGACGGCCCGCTGCAGTATGACGCCGCCGCCAACGCGGACGTGGGCCGCAGCAAGGCGCCGGACAGTCCGGTGGCCGGAAGGGCGACGGTGTTCATCTTCCCGGATCTGAACACCGGCAATACCACCTACAAGGCGGTGCAGCGCAGCGCCAATGTGGTCAGCATCGGGCCCATGCTCCAGGGCCTCAGAAAGCCGGTCAACGACCTTTCCCGGGGTGCACTGGTGGACGATATCGTATTTACCATCGCACTGACGGCGGTGCAGGCGGCCCAGGGAGAAGCGGTCGGCGACAGCAGCGAAGACTGAGGGCGACGGCCGGAACAGAGCCAGGGCCCGGTTGCGCTGCTCCTGCTCCGGCCCGGAGGAACGGAAGCGGAGCCGTCAGCCCTTCTTCTTGCTCTTCATGCGCGCCTTTTTGACAGGGCGGCCCTTTTTCAGGTCGTTGTCCTGCTTCACCTTCTGCCGGGGCGTCAGACGGTTGACCTTATTGGCATAGGGGTTTTCCCCGGAGCGGAACTCGAAGCGGATGGGTGAGCCGGTCACCTTGAGCACCTTGCGGAAGGTGTTTTCCAGGTAGCGTTTGTAGGCCCCGGGCAGCGCGTCGGTCTGGTTGCCATGGACCACCACCACCGGCGGGTTGGAGCCCCCCTGGTGGGCGTATCGCAGCTTGATCCGGCGGCCCCGCACCATGGGCGGCTGATGCTGGGCGACCGCGTCCTGGAGGATTTCCGTGAGCCGGTTGGTGGACCACTTGGCCATGGCCGACTGGTAGCAGTCCTGCACGGAGTCGTACAGCAGGCCCACGCCGGAGCCGTGCAACGCGGAAATATAGTGCTTGTCGGCGTAATCGATGAAATCCAGCCGGCGACGCACCTGCTCCTTGACCCGGCCACGCTCCTCCGGGTCCATACCGTCCCACTTGTTGACGGCCACCACCAGCGAACGGCCGGCATCCAGCACGAAACCGATCAGATGCAGGTCCTGGTCCACCAGGCCCTCACGGGCATCGATCACCAGGACCACCACATGGGCGTCCTCGATGGCCTTCAGGGTCTTGATGATGGAAAACTTCTCCACCACTTCACTGACATTCTTGCGGCGCCGGACGCCGGCGGTGTCGATCAGTGTGTACTGCTCCCCCTGGCGCTCGTAGGGGATGTAGATGCTGTCACGGGTCGTGCCGGGCATGTCATAGACCACCACCCGCTCCTCCCCCAGCAGCCGGTTGACCAGGGTGGACTTGCCCACGTTGGGGCGACCCACCACGCCGATGCGGATTCCCGGGTACTTCTCCGCCAGGTCCTCCTCCTGCTCCTCCTGATCCCCGAGCAGAAGTTCCAGCATGGAACGGATGCCCCGGTTGTGGGCCGCGGCAATCAGGTACACGGACTCGAACCCCAGCCCGTAGAAATCCGCAGCGGCCACGTCCGGGTCCTGGCCGTCGGTCTTGTTGACCACCAGGTGGGCCCGCTTGCCGGTGCGTCGCAGGTGCTCGGCAATCATCTCGTCGCCGGCGGTGAGGCCGGCGCGACCGTCCACCAGGAACAGCACGATATCGGCCTCTTCCACCGCCTGCATGGACTGGCGGGCCATCTCGGCGTCCAGACCCGCCTCGTCCCCGGTCAGGCCACCAGTGTCGATGACGATAAAGCGGCGCCCCTCGTACTGGCCATCGCCGTATTTACGGTCTCGGGTCAGCCCCGGAAAATCCGCCACCAGCGCATCGCGGGATCGGGTCATCTGGTTAAACAGGGTGGACTTGCCCACGTTGGGGCGGCCTACCAGAGCGATTACCGGTGTCATTGCACGTTGCCTGGAAAGAAAGAGAAAAACGGGGCCCGCTGAATCAGGCGACGGCCGCCGTGTGAGACCAGGCCCGGGGGCCAGGCCTCACAACCCGGGGCATCACTCACGGTCTTCAAGGGTAAACGCTGCAAGTCTGCCACCGTTGCCGTAAACGATCAGCCTGTTGTTCCAGACCTGCATGGGCGAGCGGATGCCTTCGCCATCAAACTCCACCTGCCCCTGGAACTTGCCGTCCTCCTGGGACAGCAGGTGAAGATAGCCTTCAAAGTCACCCACCACCAGCTGGTCACCAATCACCACCGGTGCCGACAGGCGGCGCCAGGACAGGTCTTCCTGGTTCCAGACCTCCTCCAGGCTGCTGGCGTCCAGGCCAGTCACATCACCATCGGCACGAACGATGAACACCCGCTCCGGAGCAAGGGCAGGACTGTGGAACGTGGAGGTTGAGCGGCTCCAGATTTCCTCACCGTTGCGAAGGTCCACCAGGGCCAGCTTGCCCTGATAGCCGGCAACCAGGGCCGCGCCTTCCACAATCACCGGCTCGGCGGTGACATCCACCAGCCGCTCCAGTTCAGTGCGCCCGGCAGGCTCGCCCACCACGTACTGCCAGACCGGCTGGCCATCGTCCAGGGACAGAGCCACCACCCGGCCATTGGCAAAGGAAACCAGCGCCTGCTCGGTACCCACCACGGGGGCAGCGGAGGCCCGCACCGACAGTGACGGGGCCGGGGCATCGTATTGCCACAGCCGCTCCCCGGTGTCTGCCTCGGCCGCCACCACCTTGCCGTCGATGGTCTGGGTCAGCACCTGGCTGCCATTGGACCGGGGCGGTTCCAGCACTTCATTGGGCATGGGCAGGCGCCATACCTCTTCGCCGTCACGGCGCTTCAGGGCAATAAGCTCCGCATTGTCATTAACCACGTACAGGTGCTGCCTGTCACCTCCGACCCCGGCCATAATGCTTTCGTCCAGCTCGTGGCGCCAGCGCACATCCCCGGTGGCCGGCCCTACGGCAGCCAGGTGACCGTCAGCGGAGACCGCGTACAGGCTGCCGCCCACGATGGACGGCTCCAGGTGCAGGTATTTGCCGTCATGACCGTTGCCCACGGTCAGGGACCACTTCTCTTCCAGTTCCAAAGACGAGACCACCTCAGGCACCGGATCCGGCTCCTCCAGGTTCTCGGACGAACTGCAACCGGCCATAACCGCCACCCAAAGGACCAGCAGTGATGGCTTTACCAACGACCTCATATCAACCCCCAATGGCATCAGGCATCACCCCCGATACCCAGATCCGCAAGCTTCTGCCGCAGCAGGCCGCGATTGGAGTAGGCGCTGGCATGGTCGGAAGGT
>JBMCIH010000279.1:0-4111 GCA_048617055.1 Marinobacter sp.
GGAATCCCGGGAGGCCACCAGGTCATCGAATTCCTGCGCCACCCGCTCGGGGTCCAGGCCCAGCTGTTCATAGAGGGCCTCGGGAATCGCCTCCCTTGCGCCTATCCCCAGCCCCCGCTCGTTCAGCAGATGGCGCCCGAGCCACAACAGGTGGGCATAGGTGTCGTGGATGCCGCGGAAAGCCAGGATCTTCTGGTACCGGAGGGCCACCACCACTTCATCCGGCATACCCCAGTTGGCCATCAGCTCCGCGGCCAGCTGCTCCCGGGTCACCCCCAGCAGGTGTTGCTCCACCACCGAGGTATCGATGTGATCATTCACTTCCCAGTTGCGGCAGGCCAGCTGGAAATGGGGCGGAAACACCTGCGCCAGCACCAGGTAGCCGAAGTTGTGGAGCAGGCCGGCCAGATAGGCCAGGCCGAAGGTGGGCCGGCGGTCCCGGGGCATCATGGAGGCCAGCACGCCTGCGGCCTGGGCCTGCCAGATGGCCTGCTGCCAGTAGCCCAGGAACCCCCGGGGGTGGTCCTCCGGCTGCTTCAGTGCCCGCCCCAGGGAAAGCCCCATTGCCAGGTTCATGACCAGGTCGAAGCCCAGAACCCGCGACACCGCGTCGTGTACCGAACGCACCTGCCCTGCGGCGGCATAGAACGACGACGACGCCCAGCTCACCACCTGGGCCGCCAGGCTGGGGTCACTTTCAACAATGTCCACCAGCTCGCCCATGGTGGCATTGGGATTGACCCGCAGGTGGATGATCCGTTGGGCGGTTTCCGGCAGGGGCGGCAACTCCAGGGTATCCTCCAGGCGCTGGCGGATACGCAGGCCGGTAAACCGGCGGATCGCGTTGAACACCTGCTCCCGGTCCTTTTCCGGTGACTCAGGGCCCAGGTGAATTTCCGACAGTGGCACACTGAAGCTCCGCTCCTCATACTTGCCCGCCAGTTCACGGAACTCCTGCTGGCTCAGGGCAAGACGGGCATCCTCACCGGCGGGCTCGACAATCACGGTTCCGGCCTGGCCGACACGGCTGTCGACCAGCGTGGGCCACCCCGTCAGCGCTGGCAGGGCCGGAATCCAGTAAAGGCCGTTCTCGCGCGCCAGACGGGCGTATTCGCCCTGGGGCACCAGGCGGTAATCCCGTGCCAGCTGCTTGTTCAGGCCCACCAGATCGAGCAGGTCATCCTGGCGACAGACAGCCTGGGCCTGGCCTTCGCTGTCTCCCAGTAACACCATGCGCAAGGGTACGCCGGTCACAGGGCTGCCCGTGGCCTCGGGTGTGGGGCTGATACCCGCATCTTCCAGCAGTTTCCGGACGGTACCGGACAGTTCCATGGAGTTCTCCTGCGTCACTTGTTGGGTTCGCCCCGTAGTGTGGCTCAAAGCCCGCCAAATGGCATGCCCTGTCGTTGTTTTTTGCGGCGCCCTTCCGGGTCAGACATCGCCATAGCGGACCCGCGCTCCGATCCACCGGCACACCAGGGCATTGGCTGCACGATTGTCCTCCAGTATGGCCGGCGCTATGTCGCGGACGGTTCCGATCCAGGCCCGGTCCCGCTCAAAGTCCGCAAGACGGAACTGCATCATGCCGGTCTGCCGTGTGCCGAGAACCTCGCCGGGGCCGCGGATCTCCAGATCCTTTTCGGCAATCACAAAGCCGTCCTGGCTGTCCCTTAACGCCTGCAACCGCGAACGGCCATTGCGCGACAGGGGCGCCTGGTACATCAGCACACAGAAGCTGGCCTGCTCGCCACGCCCTACCCGGCCCCTCAGCTGATGCAGCTGGGCCAGCCCCAGCCGTTCGGGGTTCTCGATAATGATCAGCGATGCGTTGGGCACATCCACCCCGACCTCGATCACCGTGGTCGCCACCAGAAGGTCCAGCTCGCCTGTCTTGAAGCGTTCCATCACCGCCGCTTTGTCCGCGGCTTTGAGACGGCCGTGGACCAGCCCCACCCTGAGCTCCGGCAGGCGTTCCGCCAGGTTTTCAGCCGTCACTTCCGCAGCCTGGCACTGCAGGGCCTCGGACTCCTCGATCAGGGTACAGACCCAGTAGGCCTGGCGCCCGGACTGGCAGGCCCGGCGGACGCGTTCGATCACTTCGTCACGACGGCTGTCCGGAATGACGATGGTCTCAATCGGCTTGCGCCCGGGGGGCAGCTCGTCGATGACCGAGGTATCCAGATCAGCATAGGCACTCATGGCCAGGGTGCGGGGAATGGGCGTGGCGGTCATGATCAGCTGATGGGGCGCCAGCCGCCCCTCGGCACCCTTGTCACGCAGGGCCAGGCGCTGGTGAACCCCGAACCGGTGCTGCTCATCCACAATCACCAGGCCCAGGCGCTGGAACACCACATCGTGCTGGAACAGCGCATGGGTGCCGATCACCAGGCGCGCCTCCCCTTCAGCCAGCCGGGCCAGGGCCTGGGTTCGCGCCCTGCCCTTGACCTTGCCTGACAGCCATACTATCTCCAGACCCAGCGGCTCCAGCCACTGGCGGAAATTATGGTAATGCTGTTCGGCGAGAATTTCGGTCGGCGCCATCAGGGCCACCTGGGCACCGGCACCGATGGCCTGCAGGGTCGCCATGGCAGCCACCACGGTCTTGCCGGAGCCCACGTCCCCCTGCACCAGGCGCAGCATGGGCAGGGGCTGGCTCAGGTCCTGCCGGATGTCCGCCACCACGCGGGCCTGGGCCGGGGTCAGCCGGAACGGCAGCTGATCCAGGAAACGCTCCACCAGATCGCCCCCGGGCAGCAGGGCCAGCGCCTCACGCTGCCGGATCTGCTGGCGGACCAGCAGCAGGCTGAGCTGATGGGCCAGTAACTCTTCCATCACCAGGCGCTGCTGGGCGGGGTGACGACCCTCCATCAGCAGGTGCACCGGCGCGTCCGCCGGAGGCGCATGCACCAGGGCAACGGCGCTGGTGATATCAGGCAGCTGGTAGTCCGCCAGCAGGGCCGGCGGCAACCAGTCGCGAATGGGGTAACGCTGCAGGTAGCCCAGCGCCTGGCGGCACAGACTGCGGACTCTGGGTTGCTGGATGCCTTCAGTGAGCGGATATACCGGCGTCAGGGTCGCGTCCCCGGGTGGCGGCATGGGCGGCGGGTTGACCTGGTATTCGGGATGATAGAACTCGAAACCCGCCCGGCCCGGCCTGACTTCACCATAGCAACGGACCCGCGCACCTTCGGTCAGCTGGTTTTTCTGGGCAGTGGAGAAATGGAAGAAGCGCATCACCAGAAAACCGGTGTCGTCCTTCAGGGTGACCTGCAGGCTGCGGCGGCGCCCCATGACCATATCGGCGCGCATCACCGTGCCTTCCACCACCGCGGTGTCCCCCAGCCGCAGGTTGCCCATGGTAATCACCCGGGTGCGGTCCTCATAACGATGCGGAAGGTGGAACAGCAGGTCCTGAACCGTCCCGATACCCAGTTTCGACAAGGTGCCGGCCAGGGCAGCGCCCACACCTTTGAGGGTGGTGACGGGCAGGTCCTCCAGTGACGTCATCGCCTGTCAGCCGGCCACCAGGGCCGGCTTTTCCTTTTCGGCTTTCTCGATCACCCGGCACTGGCTCGCCGCCAGGGACAGCACATCAATGGCCTTCGGCCGGGGGAAGGTCACACGCCAGGCCAGGGCCACGGTACGGAAGGGAACCGGCGACGCAAAGGGCCGTACCGCCAGGATTTCCTCGTCATAGGGCATGGAGGTGGCCGCCGACAACGGCAATACCGTGATGCCCAGCCCGGAGGCCACCATGTGCCGGATGGTTTCCAGGGAGCTGCCTTCGGTGACCAGCGAAGGCCCGGCGGTACCGGCACTGCGCTCGGTTACCGCATCCAGCGGCGGGCAGGATTCCAGCACCTGGTCGCGGAAACAGTGCCCGGGGCCCAGCAACAACAACTGTTCGCCGGCGAGCTGCTCCGCCGTCAGGGCAGACTCCTTCGCCAGCGGATGGCCACCGGGCAGCAGGATGACGAAGGGTTCGTCATACAGCGGCAGGGTCACCACCTCCGGTTCTTCGAAGGGCAGTGCAATAATGATGGCGTCCAGTTCCGACTGACGCAGCTTCTGGCGCAGATTCGCGGTATAGTTCTCTTCGATGTACAGGGGC
>JBMCIH010000280.1:0-4105 GCA_048617055.1 Marinobacter sp.
AATCCTCTGCTGCGATTTCCCGGGCGGTATTGAGAGTGGCGTCGAAAATTTCCCGGTCGTGCTCCGCGTAGCGGGGACGTTGCAACAGGGACTCGGTGTCGAGGACTTCGTAGAGTTGGAATTCGAGATCGCGATCGTTAAGCAGTTTTGCCATTTAGTTTCCGGGACAGCCCGCCCGGAGCCTGATGCTCCGGGCGGGCTGTTTCCTAGACCTCCAGCCATTCTTTACGGATTTCAGGGTTGTTTCTCAGGTCCTCAGGGGTGCCTTCGAAGACAATTTCGCCTTCGCCCATGATGTAGATGCGGTCGGCAATGTCCAGTGCGATGGAGAGTTTCTGTTCCACCAGCAGCACCGCCAGGCCGTCTTCCGCCATCTGCTTGAGGATCGCGGCCACGTCGGCCACCACCTTGGGCGCCAGGCCCTCGGTGGGCTCGTCCACCAGTATGCACTGGGGGTCGCCCATCAGGGCGCGGAACATGCTGAGCATCTGCTGCTCGCCACCGGAGAGCACTTCCGCCGGGGTATGTTCACGCTCCTTGAGGCGGGGGAACCATTCATAGACTTTTTCCACGGTCCACTTCTCGCCGGTCTGTCCCTTCTTTTTCATGCCCAGTTCGAGGTTCTGCAGCACCGACAGGCCCGGGAAAATGGCCCGGTCCTCAGGCACGTAACCGATACCGGCATGGGCAATCTCGTGGGGCTGGCAGCCACTGAGGGTCTTGCCGTCGAACTCGACGTGGCCGACCGGCGGCAGCAGGCCCATTACTGCCTTGCACAGGGTGGAGCGGCCCACGCCGTTGCGGCCCAGCAGGCTGACGACTTCGCCCCGCTCAACCGTCATGTTGACGCCGCGGAGCACGTGGCTCTTGCCGTAATAGGCGTGTAAATCCTGGATCTTGAGCATCAGTGGACCTCCGTACCGAGATAGGCTTCCTGAACGGCCGCGTTGTTGCGGATTTCTTCCGGGGTGCCGGTGGCGATGATCTCGCCATACACCAGTACGGAGATACGGTCCGCCAGTTCGAAGACCACGTTCAGGTCGTGCTCAACCACCACCAGGGTGTTCTCGCCGGTCATCCGCTGGATCAGCTGGATAACGTCGTTGGCTTCCGAGCGGCTCATGCCCGCCGTGGGCTCATCCAGCAGGATCACCTTGGCGCCGGACGCGACCGTGCAGCCGATCTCCAGCGACCGCTGCTGGGCGTAGGTGAGCAGTGAGGCCGGAACATCGGCCTGCTGGGTCAGGTTCAGTCGTTCCGCCAGCTCGTGGGCCCGTTGTGTGACGGCATCCTGGCCCATGACACTTTTCCAGAAGGCGTACTTGTGGCCTTCGGACCAGAGCAGCGAGCAGCGCAGGTTCTGCATGACCGTCATGTTCTGGAACAGGTTGGTCACCTGGAAGCTGCGGCTCAGACCCATGCGGTTGACCTTGTGGGCCGGCAGGTTGTGGATGTCATTGCCGAACAGTTTGATGGAGCCCTGCGACACCTTCATGCGCCCACTGATCAGGTTGAACAGGGTGGACTTGCCGGCCCCGTTGGGGCCAATGATCACATGGCGTTCGTGTTCATGAATGTCCAGGTCGATACCGACAATGATCTCGGCGCGCCCGAAGTTTTTCTTGACGCCCCTCAGTTCCAGTGCGTTACGGGTAGTCATGCCTTACCTCCATCAGACTTGGCGCCGAGTTTGTGTTTGAGCTTCGGATTGGCGTGGAACAGCATCACCCCGAACCCGACGATGGCGATTCCGAAAGAGACAAGCCACGGCAGGAAGCTGGTGGCGTCCACGGTGATACCCATCAGCACGAAAGGTGCGCTCGGGTCCCAGCTGCGGAAGTAGTGATAGGAAAGCTCGATCACGCAGATCATGCCGAAGATGCCGATCAGCCCCATCAGCAGGATGTACAGGCGGATGCCCGTGTTGCCTTTCCAGCCACCGGCTTTCCAGTTGAGGTACTGGGTGTGCACGATGCCCACCAGCCCCATGGGGGCGAACATCACGATGGCGATGAACAGCAGGCCAAAATAGAGCACCCAGGCTTCGGTGTAGGAAGACAGGGAGCTTTCCAGCACCGTGACCAGGGAGGCGCCGACAATGGGGCCTACAAAGTAGCCAATGCCGCCAATGTAGGTACCCAGCAGCACGATGCCGGACTGGATCTGGCCGACAGCCTCGTCGTTAACGATCTCGTCGGTGATCACGAACAGGCCGCCGGCCAGACCCGCGAAGCAGGCCGACAGGGCAAACTGGATAAAGCGCACGATGGTGGGGTTGTAGCCCACGAACTGCGCCCGCTCCGGGTTGTCCCGCACGGCATTGGCCATCCAGCCCAGGGGAGTCTTCTTCAGCAGGTAGATCAGGATGGCGGCGATCAGCGTCCAGGCCACCACCAGGAAGTACACGTTCCGGCTGGGGCCGTAGTTCACGCCGAACAATGAGGGCGCCTCGTCACGGTAGCCGAACAGGCCCGCCTCACCGCCGAAGAAGTCGCTGAACATCAGTGAGCTGGAATGCACCAGAGCGCCCACGCCCAGGGTGATCATGGCGAACACCACCCCCGCCCGGCGTACCGAGAAAGAACCGAAGATGATGCCGAAGCCAAGCCCGGCGGCAGCGCCCACCAGCGGCAGCAGCTCAATGGGCAGGCCTTCGCCGCCGGCATCATTGATGCTGCGCAGGAGGTGCATGGCCACATAGGCGCCGAGGCCATAGTAGACCGCATGACCGAAGGACAGCAGGCCGGTGTTGCCCAGCAGCATGTTGTACGACAGCGCGAAAATGATCGCCACACCCATGTGGCTGAGCAGGTTGATGGCATGTCCGGACTGGAAGATGAAAGGCAGCACGAGTGCCAGGACCGGTACGACCACCCAGGGCCATAACTTCAGCAGGTTGTAACCCCCCGCCGTGGTATTGGTAGCCATAGAATTGGTTTCCTGTTGCGTTGTTGTTGTGGTTGTCATGCTTCACGCTTCCCGAACAGGCCGCGGGGCCTGACGATCAGTGTCAGTACCAGCAGCAGGAACGGAATGACCGGGGCGATACGGGTGGCTTCCATATGCCAGAGTACCCCGAAGAAACCGGCGTCCTCGATGCCCAGGTTGCCGATGGAGTCCGCCAGGGAAAAGTCAACCGACAGGAAGAAGGTCTGCACGATGCCGATGATCAGCGAGGCCACCAGTGCCCCTGGCACGGAGCCGAGGCCGCCAAGCACCACCACCACGAATACGATCGGACCCATCATGAAGGCCATGCCGGGGTCGGTCACGAAGTGGATGCCGCCGACGACACCCCCCAGACCCGCCAGGGCACAACCGAAGGCAAACACCAGGGTGAAGACCATGGGCACGTTATGGCCCAGGGCGCCCACCATGTCGGGGCGTGACAGGGCCCCCTGGATAATCAGGCCGGCCCGGGTCTTTTTCAGCAGGACCCACAGGCCAACGAACATGGCCACCGCCACCAGCAGGATGAACACCTTGAACATGGAGTAGTTCAGGCCAAACAGGTTGAAGGCGGTGAAGTTGAGGGCGTCCGGCGTTTTGTAGGGGACTGGTACAGTGCCCCAGAAAAGGGCCACCAGCTCTTCCACCACATAGGCCAGGCCGAAGGTGAACAGCAGCTCCGGCACATGGCCGTACTGGTGGACCCGCCGCAGCCCGTAGCGTTCAACCGCGGCACCCACCACGCCAACAAGAACGGGGGCAAGGACCAGCGCTACCCAGAAGCCGGTTCCCAGGCCAATGGTGTAGGCGAAATAGGCGCCCAGCATATAAAAGCTGGCATGGGCGAAGTTCAGGACACCCATCATCCCGAAGATCAGGGTCAGGCCGCTGGACATCATGAACAGCAGCGTGCCGTACAGCACGCCATTCAGAATGGAATAAGCGATGGTTTCGAGCATGGTGAGACGAATTCCTGGTTATTGTTCTGAAAGACTCCGGCGGTATTGCGCCACCGGAGTATGGCTGGGAGTCCGGGCGTGGAGAGCTGCCCCATTGCGACTACTGTTCTCCCCCGGGGCGGCTTCCGCCGCCCGGACCCCCGGGCTTACGGGCGCTTCATCTCGCAGGTGGTGTCAACCGTAGCCTGTTCGACCGG
>JBMCIH010000281.1:0-4079 GCA_048617055.1 Marinobacter sp.
CGTGAGTTTCCAGAAAAGCTTTTTGATAAGTTAAAGGTCTGGATTAAGGATAGCAGCTCCGAAGTAAGGGCTGTCGCATATAAGGGTCTGTTAGAGACAGAATTTTTGCAAGCTCGTGAACTCATTTTGGATTTTCTGAAAAACTCCTCAAATCTAGAATTGATAAATTATTTTGGTTCTATTCTTGTACTGAACCCAGATCGTTGGACGGGCTACAAGCTGAAAGATATGTCGACGCAGTGCGCGGACAAAAAAAGAAAACTTTTGCTTAAACTGGCCGGCGAAATAGGCGCCGATATCCGCCACCCAGACCACCAGGAACACATAGAGAATGGCCACCAGGCCGCTGTCAGCAGCGCCAAACCCCAGCGTGCCGTTGCGCAGGTGGTTCAGCCCCACCCAGGCCGGCACCAGCACCAGAAAGCCCATCAGGGCCCGCACCACCGGACTGCTCCAGGCCGACGCGCCCCGGGGGTAGCCCCGCACCATAAGCAGGGCCGCACACCACCAGATCACCCCGGGCCAGAGCAGATACAGGGTGGGCACCGGGTAAATGAGCAGCAACACCAGTGCCATGGCCGCGGCGTAGGCCGCTCTGGCGGGCATCGAAGTGAAACCGGCCATATTGGCCCACTCCCAGGCGCCGAGGGTGATGGCCACGCCGATAAACACCGCAAAGCCAACTGGCGGCAGGAAAAAGATACCGATAATGGCGATAGGCGCCAGAATCAGCGCCGTCAGAATTCGGGTTTTGAGCACGTCGCTATTCGCTCTTGTCCTGGGCTCAGTCGGATTATTATTCTGAGCGGTTATTGCTGGGCAGCCAGGCGCTGGTCCACCTGATCGTCGGTCTGGCCGAACCGGCGCTTGCGCCCGGCGTACGCGGTCAGCGCCTTGCGCATTTCCTCGGCACGGAAGTCAGGCCAGAATACGTCGGAGAAATAGAACTCGGTATAGGCCAGGTGCCACAGCAGGAAGTTACTGATGCGCTGTTCGCCGGCGGTGCGGATCATCAGGTCCGGCATCGGCAGGTCGCCAATGGACAGGTGCTGCTGGATCATGTCATCGGTGATGTCCGATGGCGTCAGCTCCCCCGCAGCCACCCGGGCCGCCACCTGGCGGGTCGCCTGGGTGATGTCCCAGTGGCCACCGTAGTTGGCGGCGATAACCAGCGTCATCAGGGTGTTGTCCCGGGTCAGTTCCTCCGCCCGGGCCATGTGCTCCTGCAGCAGCGAACTGAACGCACTGCGATCGCCGATGATGCGCAGACGTATGTTGTTGCGGTGCAGCTTTTTCACTTCCCGTTCAAGGGCGAACAGGAACAGGCGCATCAGCGCCGACACCTCGTCTTCGGGGCGCCGCCAGTTCTCGCTGGAGAAGGCGAACAGGGTCAGTACTTCTACCCCCTCCCGTGCGCAGGTTTCCACCACCGACCGCACCGAGTTGACACCCGCCTTGTGGCCAGCCACACCGTTTAACCGCCGGGCTTTGGCCCAGCGGTTGTTGCCGTCCATGATAATGGCGACGTGACGCGGAATCTTGCCGGCTTCCACCGGAATCTCCGCCGTTACTGAATCGGTCATGCAATCCCCTGGTACCGATAGGGTGCTCCGTCTGGCGGTCACACCGCCATCAGGTCATCTTCCTTGGTCTTGAGTGCCTTGTCGACATCGGCAATATAGTTGTCTGTCAGTTTCTGGATAATCTCCTCACCACGGCGCAGGTCGTCCTCGGTGATTTCCTTTTCCTTCTCCAGTTCCTTGAGGTCGTTATTGGCGTCCCGGCGGGCGTTACGGATCGCCACCCGGGCGTTCTCCGCATCGGCCTTGGCCTGCTTCACCATCTCGCGGCGGGTATCCTCCGTCAGCATGGGCATGGGCACGCGGATAATGTCACCGCTGGTGGCGGGGTTCAGGCCCAGGTCCGAGGCCATGATCGCCTTCTCGATGACGGGAATCAGGTTCTTTTCCCAGGGCGATACCGTCAGGGTGCGGTTGTCCTCGACGTTCACGCTGGCCACCTGCTTCAGGGGCGTGTCCTGCCCGTAGTAGTTGACATGCACGCTGTCCAGGATCGCCGGGTGGGCCCGGCCGGTACGGATCTTGTTGAAGGCAGCCGACAGGGCCTCCAGACTCTTTTTCATGCGCTTCTCGGCATCGGCTTTGATATCGTCAATCACTTCAGCGTCCTCGCTTGTCTGCGTGTCCCTGCCCGCAACCGGCGGGTTGCGGGACGTGAATTCGTTATCCGGAGCGGATCACTCTACCAGAGTGCCCTCGGGCTCGCCGGTGACAATCCGGGTCAGCACCCCTGCCGCGCTCATGTTGAATACCCGCAGGGGCATGCCGTGGTCGCGGGCCAGGCAGATGGCGGTCAGGTCCATCACTCCGAGTTTCTTGTCCAGAACCTCATCATAGGTCAACCGGTCGTATTTCACCGCGGTCGGGTCGGTCATGGGGTCGGCGGAGTAGACGCCGTCCACCTTGGTGGCCTTGAGCACCGCGTCCGCCTCGATCTCGATACCCCGCAGGCAGGCGGCGGAATCAGTGGTGAAGAAGGGGTTGCCGGTGCCGGCGCAGAAGATCACCACGTCGCCGTCCTTAAGATCCCTAACCGCCCGGCGGCGGTCGTAATGCTCGACGATACCACTCATCGGAATCGCCGACATGACGCGGGTGCGGATATTGGACCGCTCCAGCGCGTCCCGCATGGCCAGACCGTTCATGACCGTGGCCAGCATGCCCATGTGGTCCCCGGTCACCCGGTCCATGCCCGCGGCATTGAGGGCCGCGCCCCGGAACAGGTTGCCGCCGCCAATCACCAGCCCCACCTGGACCCCGATGCCGATCAGGGCGCCGATTTCCAGCGCCATGCGGTCAAGTACCTTGGGGTCAATACCGAACTCGTGCTCACCCATCAGGGCTTCGCCGCTGAGCTTGAGCAGAACGCGCTTGTATCTGGGCTGGGTCTTGGAAGATGTCGGCATGCTGTTCCCCTCGTCTGTGGAGCCTGTGGTGAAGGCCATTGTGCCGGGCCATGGCGCCTTCACAACACGCTCTGGTTAGCCTGGGGGCCGGCACCATCCAGCCCCCTTAACGAAAATCCTTCATACCCTGACAGCTGACGCGCCGGCCGGGTATCGGTGATTTCCGTTGGACCTGTATCTGACATGCTCCTCTTGCAGCGGCAAAAGGGGCATCTCAGATACAAGCCCGCCACGGCAGCCCGGGCGAACCCGCACTGGCGTGGCAGACTGAGGGAACCCCCGGCTTATGCCCGGAGCTCCGCCGGGGCCACCTTCCGCGGCCCCGGGGTCAGCGGACTCAGGCCTTGCCGGTACCGGCGGCGGCAGCCACCTCGGCGGCGAAGTCCACTGTTTCCTTTTCGATGCCCTCGCCCACTTCCAGGCGAACGAAGGTGACCAGTTCAGCGCCGTTGGCCTTGAGCAGCTCGGCCACGGTCTGGTCCGGGTTCTTCACGAAGGGCTGCTCCACAAGGCTGTTCTCCTTGAGGAACTTCTTGATGCGTCCGCCCATCATCTTCTCGACGATTTCGGCAGGCTTGCCTTCCATATCCGGCTGGGCCCGGATGATTTCCTTTTCTTTCTCGACTTCCTCGGCAGGCATATCTTCCGGCTTGCCAACCCGGGGGTTGACGGCGGCAGCGTGCATGGCGATATCACGGGCCACCTGCGGGTCACCGGCACTTATCGCCACAACGGCGGCAATCTTGTTGGTGTTGTGCACGTAACCGTCCACAACCGGGCCTTCCACCCGCACCAGGCGGCGCACGGTGATGTTCTCACCGATCTTCTGGACCAGCGCCTCGCGCTTGGCTTCCAGGTCGCCTTCCATCAGCTTGGCGACGTCGGTTTCGCCACGCTCGAAGGCCACATCCAGCACTTCCCGGGCGAAGTTGAGGAAGTTGTCGTCACGGGCCACGAAGTCGGTTTCGGAGTTCACTTCCAGCATGTAGGCAACGGTGTTGTCGTCGGAGACCTTCACCAGCGACACGCCTTCAGCCGCGGTACGACCGGCTTTCTTGGCGGCCTTCAGGCCGGAAGACTTGCGCAGCTCTTC
>JBMCIH010000282.1:0-4064 GCA_048617055.1 Marinobacter sp.
GGGCGATTGCGCTGACGGTGGTGGTTGTCAGCCTGATCAACATGGCTATCAGCCGGCAGGAGCTTAAACGCCAGGCCCGGGACCAGGTTTCGATGGTGGCCGAGGTAATCTCCCATGAGCTGGACCGGAAACTGATCGAACGCTTTGGCATTCTTACCGAAGCTGCCCACTCGGTCCGAATGGACGCAAGGTCCTTCGAGCAGTTCTCCGGCCTGATCATTGAGCGGCAACGCCCCCTCGCGCACCTGTTCGAGAACCTTTTCCTCTTTGACGAGCAGGGGAGGGTACTGCACAGCTACCCGGAAGTGCGCGGTCTTGCCGGTACCGACCTGTCCGACCGCCCCTATTTCCGGCAGACCGTCGGGCAGCTGACGCCCCAGGTTTCAGAACCTTTCTCATCCTTTATGCGCCAGTTGCCCACGGTAATGATGACGGCGCCGGTATTTGATCATGACGGCGCACTGGTGGGGGTGCTGGCCGGCTCCGTCGTGCTGAGTTCCGACAATTTCCTGAGCGAGGTCAGGAACACCCGAATCGGCAGGGCGGGCTATATCAGCGTGGTCTCCCGCTCGGGGCTGATGCTGGTGGAAAAGGGCTCCATGCACGGCATCCGCACTGTCTCCATCGGTAACGAAGCCGCACTCGCCGGTATGGAAGACTTCGAGGGCGTGACCGAGGGCACTTCCCGTGACGGCGAGCGGGCCATGGTCGCCATTCAGCAGCTCAATATGGCGCCCTGGTTCGTGGCCGCCACCTGGCCGCTGGATGATGCCTACGCGCCGGCCAACCGCCTGGGCACCGAGCTGGCCTGGATTACCGGCATGATCGTATTACTGGCCTTGCCGATAGCCTTCTATCTGTCACGACGCTACCTGAATCCACTGGGGGAGCTGGCGGAGCAGATCCGGCAGCGTCATCTGGGGGTCCGGGAACAGCCGGTGGACGCCACCGGCTATCACGAAATCCGGGAACTGGCGGCGACCTTTAACCATGTCCTGGCTGACCGGGAGGAAGTGGAGGCCCGGTTGCGCTCCGAACAGCAACGGGCGGACAGCATCCTTGGTGCCCTGCAGGAAGGCGTCGTCATGACCGACCCGATGGGGGTCATCCGCTACGCCAACCCGGCGGCAGAAGCCTTTCTGGGCCATGCCGGGCAGTTGGTGGGCGCCCGGCTGTTCGACCTGGCTTCCTTCGAGACGGAGGATGAGCCATGGCACGCAGCCAGCTTTCTCGACAGTGAGGAAATCCACAGCATGGACGGGGTGATCCGCAACGACCGCGGGCTGACCCTGGAAGTGGAAATCACCATGCTCCATATCAGCCGTGGCGAACCGGATGAGCGTCTGGTGTTCGTGATCCGCGATGACAGCGAGCGCCGCCGGCAAGAACAGCAGCTATCCTGGCAGGCCACCCATGACAGCCTGACCGGGCTGCTCAATCGCCGGGCCTTCTCCGCAGAGCTGGTCAAATGGCTCGCTCAGGCAGCCACCCTGGAGGTGCCGACGGTACTGATGCTGATTGACCTGGATTACTTCAAGCCGGTGAATGACCAGGGTGGGCATCTGCTGGGGGATGAGATGCTGCGAAAGCTGGCCCAGGTCTTCCGCCAGGCCGTGCGCAAGACCGATGCGGTGGCCCGTTTTGGCGGGGACGAGTTTGCCATCCTGTTACCGGCCTGCGGCCTGGAACGGGGCCAGGCCCTGGCGGAGCAGGTGCGGGCCGATATCGAAGCACTGCGGCTGCACCAGAACGGGCAGAATTTCGGTGTCACCGCCAGCATCGGCCTGACCGACCTGAGCGACGGTGACAGCAGTCCCCGGGAGGCACTGGCGCGGGCGGACGAGGGCGCCTACGCCGCCAAGGCCCAGGGGCGCAACCAGGTCGTTGCCGTGCCCGCCCACGGCGGGGCCGAATAACCCGGGGCAGCCGCGATCCCGGGGCGCGAATCGGCTGTTGCTGGCGATGGGCCCTCCTTCAGACCGTTGCGTGTACTGGGAGAACAGTCCTTTGGTCCGGTTACCAACCTGTCCACTGCAGCCAGGCCAGCCACAGCAGGCGCAGGGCCAGCAGGGTCAGCACCAGGTTGAAGACCCGCTGGAAGGTTCGGTTTGCCAGCCGGTGAAGCATGCGCAAGCCCAGCCAGGTGCCCAGGAACCCGAAGCCGACCATGGCCACCAGGAACCACAGCCAGTCCCGGAACACAAAGCCGGCCAGGCCGAACACCAGGGCCTTGGGCAGGTGCTGCAGGGTCATGGCGGTGGCAAAGGTGGCCACTGTGGTAAAGCGGTCCCGGTAGATCTGCTTGATGAAGGCGGCCACCAGCGGGCCGGTGGCACCGACGAACAGCGAGACAAAGCTGGTCAGCATGGAGGCCAGCAGGACACCGCCGCGCCCCAGGGCCAGCGGCGGCAGCCGGGGGCCCCAGCACAGGTAGAGCACGAACACCGCGATGGTGACCTGCCAGGCCCAGGCCGGCAACCGCACCAGCAGCAGGCTGCCGATTCCCGCCCCCAGAATGACGCCGGGCGCAAAGGCGGCAATAACCCGCCAGTCCACGTGTCGCCAGGTCATGGCCATGCGCCCGGCATTGGATCCCATCTGGATCATGCCGTGCACGGGGATGATGGCGGCCGGTGGTACCCACAGGGCCATCAGCGCCAGCAGCATGACCCCGCCGCCCGCGCCCAGGGCGGCGGTGATGAGCGACGTCACCGTCGAGCTGGCAAGCAGTACCAGGGCGATTTCGGGGCTTAGCCCCGGTGGTAGAAAAGACAGCAAGACATTCTCCACGGGTATTCGGTCGGTTGCACCGGACAGGTCACGGTGACTCGCAGAACGGGGTGCCGGCCACATCCGTTTGCTGGCAGAGTGCCCGGGTTGCCAGTTCCACGTCCGCTACATAATACAACGAAGCCAGCCCCAGCCGGTTCCTGCCCAGATTGTGAAAAATCATGCCAAAGGCAATGTCGCCGGCGGTAAAGCGGTCGTGATGTTCCGCAAAGTACTTCGCCGGGCCATTCAGTTCATCGTCCTCCAGCAGGCTCTGAACCCGGGTTGCGCCGCCGTGGTAGGCCTGGATCAGCAACAGGGTGAACAGGCGCTGGCGTTTGGTCTCCGGCAGGGAGGCGAAATGCTCCTCGATGGCGGGCTCAAGGATTCTCGCATTCTGGCTCATGAGCTTCATGGCACAGTCGAGCTGGGCCAGCCGGTGCCAGTGGTTGTGCTCTGCCACACCGCAGTCCGAGAGCACCTGGGGAGTCAGCTGCATGATGCCCCTGGCGCCTGCCGCGGAATGGGCGCGGGTGCGGCCACCGCTTTCGATCAGCATCATGCCCGCCAGGTACCGGGGCAGTTCGGGGGGCAGTGACAGGCGCTGCTGTTCGAGGCGGGTTTTATAGGCATAGTCCAGGGCCTCGTGGAGCGTGCCCGGTGAGTCCTCGCTGGCAAAATCCAGGTCATCCCAAAGGCCCCACAGCCGGGTGGCCGAGGTCTTGCCAAGGTAGCGGTCCAGTGCCTTGCCAAGGCGGGCATGGGGCTGGTCACAGGCGATGGCAAAGGGATAGCCCCGGGTGTTGGCGTCCCCCGGGGTCCAGCCGGTGGCACGGCCTTCACGGGCCAGCTCCTGCCGCAGGCTGTTCAGCCGCTGCTGGGTGGCCTCGACACTTTCAGCATCGGTGATATACCCCAGAAACCGGCCCCGGTGGTCGAACAGCAGGTGCCTTTGTGGATCGGCGCAGTAGCCCGATTCGCCGAGAACCCAGCGGCGGATATCGAGAATGTTGTGATAGACCCCCTGGCTGCTCCAGTAGGGGGCGCTGCGGATAATCGCCTGCCAGTCTTCCAGGGGCGGCGGGTCGGCCCGGGTGAGGGCCGGCAGGGCGCAGAGCACCAGCAGGAATGTTCGCAGGAGTGTGTATCGTTGCGCCATACAGCTCATGAGACTCCTCTGGATCGGCTGTTCCGGTGCCTGATATGCTCTTCTGACGGGAGTCACTGCCAGACTCCCACAGAAGGCGTGTGCGGATACCTATACCTCAACCCCTCCCGGAATCAAAACAACAAGG
>JBMCIH010000283.1:0-4052 GCA_048617055.1 Marinobacter sp.
GTCAGTATGCGCTCCCGGCGGTAAAACCGGTATTCGATATAGTCACTGACGATCAGCGTCAGGGTTGTTATGCCCGTCACATACATAAGCGCAATGGTACTGATGCGACCAACCACTGTGACGGGCGCATAATCGCCAAAGCCCACCGTAGTCAGTGTGGTCATGGCCAGCCAGACGGACTCGGGCAGTGTCAGCGGTTCAGCGGCCCACAGGATCAGCGTGTGAACGCCGACCAGGGCCGCCAGTATGCCGAACAGCCGCTTCAGGCGGCTGCGGATAATGCCCGACATGGGCAGATGGGAGAGTTCGTGTTCCGGGCTCAGCGGACGGCGGTTGGGCAGCATCTGTTTGAATCCCGGCGGTCGCAGTCAGGTGAAGGTACGGAGCCCGCCTGTTTCGGTGCCAACAGGCACGGAGGACTTGTGCGCTGGCTCCTGACGTATAGAGTAGACCGAATATAACAGAGATACAGGGGGTTGCGTTATGTCAGAGCCGTGGAGCAGTCTGCCGGCACCGCTGGCCGCAGAGGTGGCTGATGCCTGGGGCCATGTCTTCCCGGACGGGGTGCCCCAGTGGGCCGGAGAGACGGGCCTGTCGGAAACGGACCTGGCCAGTGCCCTGGCCCGCAGCCTGTTTCTGCGGGAGACGCTCCACCGCCACAGTGCGCTGGTTGAGCAGGCGGTGGCGGCACGCCCCCTGACCGAGCCCACCACCGGTGACAGCCTGCGCCAGCGCTGGCAGGACTACCTGGCGGAGGTGTCCGATGAGCCATCGCTGCACCGTGCCCTGAGGCGCTTTCGCCGGGAAAGCCAGTTCCGCATGATCTGGCGCGACCTGATGGGCCTGGCGGACTATCACGAGACCGTGGCGGCGGCCAGCGACTTTGCGGAAATCAGCATCCAGGCCGCCCTGGACTGGTTGTACCCCCAGGCGTGCGAACAGTACGGCACACCCTGGGGTGCCGACCCGGTGACCGGAGCGGAGGCCCCCCAGCAGATGGTGGTGCTGGGTATGGGCAAGCTGGGGGGGCACGAACTGAATATCTCTTCGGACATAGACCTGATCTTCGCGTTTCCGGGCAAGGGGGAGACCCGGGGCGGGCGCCGTTCCCTGGACAACCAGCAGTTCTTTATCCGGCTGGGCCAGAAGCTGATCCAGGCCCTGGACCAGATCACCGCAGACGGCTTTGTGTTCCGGGTCGACATGCGGCTGCGGCCCTATGGCCAGAGTGGCGCCCTGGCGCTGAGTTTTTCCGCCCTGGAAACCTACTATCAGGATCAGGGCCGGGAATGGGAGCGCTATGCCATGGTCAAGGCCCGGGTGGTGGCCGGCGATCAGAAGGCAGGGCGGGTACTGATGGAGAATCTGCGCCCCTTCGTCTACCGCAAATACATCGACTTCAGTGCCTTTGAGTCATTGCGCTCCATGAAGGCCATGATCAATCGGGAGGTGCGGCGCAAGGGGCTGGAGAATAACATCAAGCTTGGCAGTGGCGGTATCCGCGAGATCGAGTTCGTGGTGCAGGCCTTTCAGCTGATCCGGGGTGGCCGCGACCGGGAGTTACAGCAGCGCGGACTGCTGACCATTCTCGGTGAACTTGAGGCGCTGGAGTTGCTGCCCACACAGGTGGTAAAGGAGCTGCGGGAGGCCTATCTGTTCCTGCGCAACCTGGAACATGCCCTGCAGGGCATGGAAGACAAGCAGACCCAGCTGCTGCCGGATGACGAGCTCGGGCAGGCACGAATCGCCCTGATCATGGGTTTCGACAACTGGCGGGACTGCCTCGATACCCTGAACGAACACCGCAGCCGGGTAGCCCGGCATTTCGCCGACATCATTGCCCTGGACGACGGGGATGAGGCACCGGAAGGGCTGGATGAGGGCTGGCAGGAGCTCTGGCTGGCGGAAATGGAGGAGGACGATGCCCTTCCGTGGCTTGCCGAGCGGGGGTTCGAGAAGCCTGATGAAAGTCTTGCCCAGCTCCGGGAACTGAGGGAAAGCCGCACGGTGCAGGTCATGCAGACCCAGGGTCGCCAGCGCCTGAACCATTTCATGCCGGTGCTGCTGGAGGCCCTGAGCCACGTCGAACAGCCCTCCGAAACCCTGGAACGGGTGCTGCAGCTGGTGGAGGCGATTCTGCGGCGAACCGCCTACATGGTATTGCTGCTGGAGAACCCCGGCGCCCGCACCCAGCTGGTGTGGCTGTGCAGTGAGAGCCCCTGGATAGCCCGCCAGCTGGCGGAAACACCCCTGCTGCTGGACGAGTTGCTGAATGCCGAAAACCTCTACCACCCACCGGCCCGGGCCGAGCTGGAAGATGACCTGCGCCAGCAAATGCTCCGGATTCCCTACGAGGATCTGGAAGAGCAGATGGAATCGCTGCGCCATTTCCGCAAGGCCCATACTCTGCGGGTGGCAGCGTCGGAACTGCGGGGGACCCTGCCGCTGATGAAAGTGAGCGATTACCTGACCTGGATCGCCGAAGTGGTGCTGGACCATGTGGTGGAGGTGGCGTTTGCCAACCTGGTCAGTCGCCATGGCTACCCCCGCCGGACCGATGGTACGGCCTGTGACACCGACTTTGCCATTATCGGCTACGGCAAGCTGGGTGGCCTCGAGCTGGGGTATACATCGGACCTGGATCTGGTGTTTATCCACGACGCCGATCCGGAACAGTCCACCGACGGCGACAAGCCCATCGACAATGCGGTGTACTATACCCGTCTGGGACAACGCATTGTGCACATCCTCAGCACCCAGACGCCTTCCGGTCAGCTCTACGAGGTGGACATGCGCCTGCGGCCCTCCGGCAACTCCGGGTTGCTGGTGAGCACCGTTGCTTCCTTCGAGAAATACCAGCGTAACGAGGCCTGGACCTGGGAGCACCAGGCCCTGGCCCGGGCCCGGGGTGTGGCGGGCTGTGGGCCGACGCTGGAGAAGTTCGAGCGGCTGCGCCATGACATTCTTTGCCAGCCCCGCGACCCCGACAAGCTGCGTACCGAGGTGGTGGAGATGCGGGAGAAAATGCGCTCCAGCCTGGGCACCCCCGAAACCCGCCAGCAGGAGGTGTTCCACATCAAGCATGACGTCGGTGGCCTGATCGACATCGAGTTCATGGTGCAGTACCTGGTGCTGGCGCATGCCGGGGTGCACCCTGAGCTGACCCAGTGGTCTGACAATATCCGCCAGCTGGAGGAACTGGGCCGGGCCGGGGTGCTGCCGGTGAAGGATACGGAAAAGCTGCGGGAAACCTTTATCACCCTGCGTTCCACCATCCACCGCCGGGCCCTGCAGAACCTCAACAGCCAGGTGGCGGGGGATGCTTTTCCGGACGAGCGCGCCTATGTCCGGCAGATGTGGCAGCAGCTGATGACGGAGGGGGCCTCAAGCTGATAGAAAGAGCTATATAGGTAGCTTGCTATACTTCTTTTCAGCAAGGTTTCCTGATAAACTGCCGCCTTTCCGAACAACGTTTTCCAGGAGCAAGAACAATGTCAATGGCTGATCGCGATGGCCTGATCTGGCTGGATGGTGAGATGGTTCCCTGGCGGGAGGCCAAGACCCACGTCCTGACCCATACCCTGCACTATGGTCTGGGCTGTTTCGAGGGCGTGCGGGCCTACAGCACAGGTCAGGGCCCCGCCATTTTCCGGCTGAAGGAGCACACCGATCGCCTGTTCCGCTCGGCGCATATCCTCAACATGAAGATGCCGTTTACCAAGGATCAACTCAATGAGGCCCAGCGCCAGGCCGTAAGGGACAATAATCTGGACGAAGCCTATCTGCGCCCCATGGTGTTCCTCGGCTCTGAAGGCATGGGCCTGCGGGCCGACAACCTGCAGGTACACGTCATGGTTGCCGCCTGGAGCTGGCCCTCGTACATGTCGCCGGAGGCCAAGGAGCTGGGCATCAAGGTGCGCACCTCCTCCTACACCCGCCACCACGTGAACATCACCATGTGCAAGGCGAAGGCCAACGGCAACTACATCAACTCCATTCTGGCCCTGCACGAAGCGGTGGCCTGTGGCTGCGACGAGGCGCTGCTTCTCGAC